>DATNBG010000652.1:0-9589 GCA_035572075.1 Roseiarcus sp.
CGGTTCCCGCCACCGCCTGGCCGATGTGGATGCCGATGCCGAGCCGGATCGGCCAGGGGTCGCCGGCATTGCTTGCGCCGATGGCGCTCAGCATCTCGCGCGCCGCCAGAACGGCGTTCGCGGCCTCGAGCGGATCGTCGATCGGCGCGCCGAAGATGGCGAGCAGGCCGTCGCCCAGGAACTTGTTCACGATCCCGTTGCGCCGGTCGACGATCTCGACCAGAATCTCGAACACCGCGTCGAGGCGCGCGACGACCTCGGCCGGCGTGCGCGTGCGGGCGGCCGCCGTGAAGCTGCGGATGTCGACGAACATCACGCAGACCCGCCTCATTTCGCTAAGCTCGGCTGCGCCCATGGCGATGAGCCGCTCGACCACGCGCGGCGAGACGTGCTGGCCGAAGAGGTTGGTCAGTTCATCGCGAGCCGACGCCGCGGCGAGCGCGCGCTGGAAATGGCCCTTGACCGTCGCTCCGACATAGCCGGCCAGGAGGCCAGCTGCGAGAAGGACCGCGCTGCGCGTCAAATGATAGCCGATGCTGAAGTTGGGGTCGTCGGTTCGCCAGCCAAGATGCAGGGTGACTGAGGCGAGGGCGAAGAGCTCGACCGCGGCGACCGCTCCGGTGAAGGCCGAAAGCGCGAAGCTGAGCCGCAGCGTCGAGAGAATGATGAACAGAAAATAGAGCAGCGCCGGCCACGTTCCGAAAATCACCGGGGCCGAGAGATATCCGGCCAGGAGATAGAGCAGCACCGTCGGAAAGCTCGTTTCGATGAGCGCGTTCATGTAGCGTCCGACGACCGGAAAATTCCGGCCGCGGCGAAGGAGGATGGTGAGCAGGGCGGCGGCGAGGAGTTCGTAGGCGATGAAGGCCGAGAACGCGATGAGCGCGGCGCGCGTCGGCAGACGATCGTGATAGATCGACCGGACGAGGCCGGGAGCGAACGTCACCGCCGAGAGGATCAGGGCGAGAATGAAAGCGAGCAAAGCGGCCAGAATGAGCATGCGCCGCCGCTCGCTGACCAGAATCTCGCGGTTCAGCAAAAGCTGAAACGTCGTCTCGGGAGGGTCAGCGGGATCGTCCATCTCGATCCTTTCGGCGCGCCTGCCAACGGCGAAGCGGGCTTGGGGCCCTTGACCGCCATCCTGCCGGCGGCCTACCTCGATCCGCCGATTTGAGCGCGGCTTTGAGCTCCGCGAGCGTACGGGGTCAAGGGCGGCCTTGAGGAGAGCGGCGCGACGGGCGCCTGCCGGCCTTAGGTTCCTTTTAGGTTCGCGCCCTAATGTTTTCAGCCGGTTGGGACCCGGTTTACGTTCGCGCTTCAACAATCGAACATCGTAACCTGCTTGCCGCCGCTTGACGCGCGGGCGGTCTCGGGCCGTCGGCGTTTGCCGTTTCGGCAATCATCCATGCTAATGATTGTTCTTTTAGAGAACGCCGATTTCGGCGATGATGGCCTCAACAAGAAGACTTTTGATGGAAAACAGGGAGCGCCGGAGGCAATGAACAGACGCAGCTTCATGAAGTCGGCCGCGGCTTTGGCTGGGCTCGCCGTCAATCGGACGTGGCTGTTCGCTGAGCCTGCTTCCGCGGCGGGGCCGGCGAGGATTCGCATGCAGCTCGGCTGGATCCCTTCCAACGGTCTCCTCGGCGAATGCGTCGCGATGAAGAAGGGCTTTTACGCCGAGCAGGGAATCGAGCTGGAGATCGTGCCCGGCGGGCCGAATGTCGACGGCGTGGCCGGCGTCGCTTCCGGGCAATCGGCGATCGGGCAGATTTCGTCGAGCCCGTCGGTGATGCTGGCGCGTGGCGCGGGCATGCCGGTCAAGGCGATCGCGGCCGGCTATCAGAAGCATCCTTACGCCTATTTCTCGCGCAAGGAGAAACCTGTCCGCAGCGCGAAGGACATGATCGGCAAGACGGTGGCGATCCAGCCGACCGGCGCCGTCCTCTTGCACGCCCTTCTCGCCAAGAACGGCGTGCCGGAGGACAAGGTCAAGGTCGTCAACATGGGCGCGGACATGAACCAGCTGGTGACCGGCCAGGCGGACGTGGTCGTGGGCTGGCTCACCAACACCAACGCTCTCAAAGTTCTCGGCGACGATCGCGTCGATCTCATGCTGTGGGACACAGGCATCCGGCTCTACGCCAACGTTTACTATACGACCGACAAGGAGCTTGCGGAGCACGCGAAGGAACTGGCCGCGTGGATGGGAGCGACGGCCAGGGGCTGGGGCTATGCCCGGGACCATCACGCCGAGGCTGTCGACATTCTCGTCGGGACCTATCCGAACCTCGACAAGGCGAGCGAGCTCGAAACCATCGGGCCCCTGATGAAGTTCGCTTTCAACGCGACCACCAAGGCCGACGGCTGGGGCGCCATGACGAGGGAGAACTGGGCGGCGCAGATCAAGACCTACGCCGATCTCGGCCAGTTCAAGGAGAAGACGCCAACGGTCGACGAGGTCATGACCCTCTCTGTCCTCGACGCGACCGCCGCCATTCGCAAACAGGTCGGGTGATCCCCATGCCGGCGGCCTTGCAGAGAAATCCTGTCCCGCCCCCGGTCAAGGCGGCGGCGGTTTCGGTCAACAACCTCCACGTCCGTTTCGGCAAGGGCGAGACGGAACTGAGGGCGCTCTCGGATCTTTCGGTTCAGATTCCGGAAGGCGCGCTGGTGACCATGCTGGGCCCCTCCGGTTGCGGAAAATCGACCCTGCTCCGCTGCGTCGCCGACCTCACGCACATCACCGAGGGCTCGATCTCCGTGCACGGGCGAACGCCGCGCACCGCCCGCGAGGGCCGCGATTTCGCGTTCGTGTTCCAGGACGCGACGCTCCTTCCGTGGCGCTCGGCGATCGACAACGTGCGATTGCCGATGGAGGTCGGCAAGCGCGAGCCTGGCGCGGCTTACGCCGATCCCGAACAGCTGCTGGCGATGGTGGGTCTCAAGGGCCGCGAGAAGGCGCTGCCGCACGAACTCTCCGGCGGGCAGCGGCAGCGGGTGGCGATCGCCCGCGCGCTGGTCACACGGCCTCGCATCCTGCTGATGGACGAGCCGTTCGGGGCGCTCGACGAGATCACCCGCGACAAGCTCAACGAAGAGCTTCTGCGCCTCTGGCAGGAGACCGGCACGACGATCCTTTTCGTCACCCACTCGATCCCCGAGGCGGCGTTTCTCGGACAATACGTCCTCATGCTCGCCACCCATCCTGGGCGGCTGAAGGCGTTCGTGAAAATCGACTTGCCCCATCCGCGCGCGCTCTCGATTCGCGACACGGTGGAGTTCATCGAGATCACGGCGCGCCTGCGCGCGTTGCTGGAGGAGTGTTGATGAGCGACGTGGTTCAGTCCGCCGCCGATCGCGCGCCGGCCGCGCAGGGAGCGAGCGCCGCGGCCGCCTCGGCCCTCGATTCCCTCATCGACAATCTTCCGGCGATCCTGGCCATCGTCGGCTGTATCGTGCTTTGGCAGCTCGTCGTCTGGGGCTTCTCGGTCCCGACCTTCATGGCCCCGAGCCCGATTGCGGTCATCGGCGCGTTCAAGGCCAACGCCGGCACCCTGTTCGCGAACTTCCTTCCGACTTTGATGGAAGCGGTTCTTGGCTTCCTCGTCGGCAATGTTGTCGCGGTCCTGCTGGCCGTCTGGTTCGTTTACAGCCCGATTGCTGAAAAGGCGTTCTATCCGATCGCCGTCATCGTCAAGTCGATCCCCATCATCGCCATCGCCCCCATCCTGGTTCTCCTGGTGGGCAACGGCATCGCGCCGAAGGTCATCATCGCGGCGCTGATCTGCTTCTTTCCGACGCTAGTGAACATGGTTCAGGGCCTCAAGTCCGCGAGCCCGGCGATGCTCGATCTCATGCGGGTTCTCTCGGCCAGCGGCGCCGAGATCTTCTGGAAGGTCCGCCTGCCCGCCTCGCTGCCGTTCCTGTTCGCCGCGTTGAAGATCGCCTCGACCAGCAGCGTCGTGGGAGCGATCGTGGCCGAATGGATCGGCTCGAGCTATGGGCTTGGCGCGCTGATCATCGACGCGACCTACAATTTCCGTTCGCCGCTGCTTTACGCGACAGTCGTGATCGCCGCGGCGCTTGCGGTCGCGCTGTTCTTCGCGGTCTCGATCGTCGAGAAGAAGGTGGTCCGCTGGAAGGCAATCCCTTCGGAGTGATCTCCACAATTTCGTTTGAGACGCTTATTGGACGCCAGCGGTCGCGCGTCGCGCCGGCCTGTCCGGCAGGAGGAGGCAATGGATAATACGATCCGAATCCCCGAGCGACGCGCTCGCGTCGTCGACCGCTCGGATGTCGTCGTTGTCGGCGGCGGGCCGGCCGGGATCGCGGCGGCTGTGTCGGCGGCCCGCAACGGGGCAAGCGTCACTCTCCTCGAGCGCTATCCTTATGTGGGCGGCCTCGCCTCGGGCGGCATGGTCCTGGTCCTCGACGACATGGTGAACGGGCTCGAAATCACCGTG
The DNA here is from genome assembly GCA_035572075.1 of Roseiarcus sp. Classification (GTDB taxonomy): domain Bacteria; phylum Pseudomonadota; class Alphaproteobacteria; order Rhizobiales; family Beijerinckiaceae; genus Roseiarcus. Next base: position 4,467 of record DATNBG010000652.1, read on the forward strand.
CAGGGACTCTGCACCGAAATGATCGAGCGCATGCGCAGAATGGACCTCTGCGTGACGCCTGACGACAACGATCGCCAGCTCGACAGGCGCGACTTGCCGGAAAGCTGGCGGCGCTGGGCGCGCTGGGGGCTGTTCGACTTCCACACGCCGACGGCGCCTCACCCGATCTGCTATGCGGCGGCTTTCGACCCCGACGCCTTCAAGCAGGCGGCCTACGATCTCTTCGCCGAGGCGCGGGTGAAGCTGCGCGCCCACAGCTGGTTTTCTTCGGCGATCGTCGAGGACGGCGCCGTCAAGGGCGTCGTTTGCCAGACGAAGGAAGGATTGCAGGCGATCATGGGCGGCGTGGTGATCGACGCCACCGGCGACCTCGATGTCGCGGCGGACGCCGGCGCCTCTTATGTCGAGGACAGTTTCATCCTCACCACCGTTTCGCGCTGGGGAGGGGTGGACACGGATCAAGCCGAGCGGTTCGAATTCGAGGAGCCGGCAAAGTTCAAGGCGCTCGACCATGAGGCCAAGCGCATCCTCGGGGGCTGCTGGGCGTTCTGGTGGCTCAAGACGCCGCTTCCGGGCGTCGTCTGGCTGAACTGCCCGCATATTCCCAAGCTCTCGGGCCTCAAAGTGGACGACCTGACGAGGGCCGAGCTTGAAGGCCGCGCCCGGATAGCGCGCCTCCTGAGCTTCGCGCGAGAGAAATTGCCGGGCTTCGAGAAGGCCTATGTCGTGGACTTTGCGCCGCAGACTGGAGTCCGCCAGACGCGCATGCTGCAGGGCGAATATGTGGTGACGAAGGACGACGTGATGCATCGCCGCCATTTCGCCGACAGCGTCTGTCGCGGGCGCGACTACTACACGCCCTATCGGGCGCTGCTGCCGAAGGAAGTGGACCAGCTCCTGGTCGCGGGGCGCCATTATTCGGTGACGCCGCAAGCCCAGAAATCGAGCCGCGAGATTCCGCCGTGCATGGCGATGGGCGAGGCCGCAGGCATCGCCGCGGTCGTCGCGCTCGATGCGGGCGTGACGGTCCGCAAGGTCGACGTCCGCGCCATTCAGAAACGGATGAGAGCGCAGGGCGCCGATCCAGGCGACCTTCCCTCCGCCAACGCAAGCATCCTCGAGGCCGCGGAATGACTGCTCTTCCTCTCTCCGGAATCCGGGTGATCGACTTCACCCAGGTCATGCTCGGCCCCTGCTGCACGCAGATGCTCGCCGACTACGGCGCCGACGTCATCAAGATTGAAAAGGACAAGGTCGGCGATCTGTCGCGCTGGTCCGTGGGCGCCGACCCGGATGGATTGAACAATCCGGTGTTCTGTTCGCTGAACCGCAACAAGCGCAGCCTCGCGCTCGATTTGAAGCGCGAGGGCGCGCGCGCGGCGGTTCTCTCGCTGATCGACGGGGCCGATGTCGTCGTCAACAACTTCCGGCCGGGCGTGATGGAGCGCATGGGCTTCGGCTACGACGATCTCAAGGCGCGCAATCCGCGCCTGATCTACGCGGTCGGCACAGGCTACGGTCTGTCGGGTCCATATGAAAGCAAAGGCGGGCAGGACGTGCTGGCCCAGGCTGTTTCGGGCGTGATGAGGCGCAAGTCCGATCCAAGCCATCCGCTGTCGATCTATCCCACGCCGCTTGCCGACTTTTCCGCTGGCATGCACCTCGTCCAGGGCATCCTGCTCGCCTTGCTCCAGCGCGAGAAGACCGGGAAGGGGCAAAAGGTCGCCGTCAGCCTCTATTCGTCGATGCTCGCCATGCAGATGCAGGAGGGCGCGATGCACATGATGCGCAACAAGGAGCTCAACTGGGGCGCCTTCCCGCTGACCGGCGTGTTCGAGACCACGACCAGCGCGATCGTCATGGTCGGCGCCTTCAAGGCTAACCCGCTGCGCGACATCTGCTCGGCCCTGGAAATCGAAGACCTGTCGCGTGAACCCCGCTACGCCGATTTCGATGCGCAGATGGCCCATCGCCCGGAACTCCACAAGATTTTCCGGCAGCGTTTCGCGACGAATTCCACCGAGCACTGGATCAGGCGCCTCGAGGAGGTCGATATCCTCTGCGCGCCGGTCAGGACCATCGGCGAAGCGCTCGAGGACGAGCAAACCCTGATCAACAGGATGATTCTCGAGGCCGGCGAGACCGCGGCGGGTCCGGTTCGCCTCATCGGGTCTCCGATCGACATGTCGGCCGCGCCGGTCTCGGTACGCATCGCGCCCCCGCGTCTCGGCGAGCACAATGACGAGATTTTGGGCTCGATCGCGGCGGCCAGCCAGGGGAATGCGGCGTGAGCGTCGAATTCGCCGTCGCGAACAAAGTCGCCAGAGTCACCCTCAATCGCCCCGACCGCATGAACGCGGTCGATGCGGAAACCGAGGCGCGTCTCGAGGCGATCTGGCAGGAGATCGAAGGGCGCGACGATGTGAGCTGCGTGGTGCTGACCGGCGCGGGCGCCAAGGCCTTTTGCGCCGGCGCCGATCTCAAGGGCGTCGGCAAATCCGGCCTCGACTACTGGGCCGCGAGCCGCCCGGACGGCTTCGGCGGCCTCGCCTTCCGGCGATCGCTCGACGTCCCGGTGATCGCAAGGGTCAACGGCTTCGCGCTCGGCGGCGGCTTCGAAATGGTTCTCGGCTGCGACATCGTCATCGCCGCGGACAGCGCGAAGTTCGGCTTGCCGGAGGCGCGCGTCGGCCGGATGCCGCTCGATGGCGGCATGGTGCTGCTGCAGCGCAAGATCCCGTTCAACCGGGCGATGGCGGTGCTGATGACCGGCAGACATTTCAGCGCGGCGGAAATGTTCGCCTACGGAATCGTCAACGAGGTCGCGCCCGCCGCCGAGCTCGACGAGGCTGTGGCGCGATGGGTCGCCGACATTACGGCCTGTGCGCCTCTTTCGCTCCGCGCGATCAAGCAGACGGTGAACCGGACCGGGCATCTTTCGCCCGCCGAGGCTCAGGCCCTGAGGACGCCGGCGCTCATCAGGGCGTTGCAGAGCGAGGACGCGCACGAAGGCGTTGCGGCGTTTCAACAGAAGCGGGCGCCGGTGTGGAGAGGCCGATAGCGATCCGGGAGGCCATGCACGCAAGCATCCTGAAATATTTCGTCGCTGTCGCCCGCTCCGGCTCGATTCGCAAGGCCTCGGAGGAGGTGCACGTCGCCACGTCGGCCTTGAGCCGCCAGATCAAGAAGCTCGAGGACGAGCTTGGGATGGCCCTGTTCGAGCGGCTCTCGAACGGGCTGCGCCTGACCGCCGCGGGGGAAGAGGTGCTCAGGCACGCCGCCAGCACGCTGCGGGAGTTTGAAATTCTCCGCAGCGACCTCGGCGCCATGCAGGGCAAGAAGACCGGACGGGTGCGAATCGCCTGCCTCGACAGCCTGACCGTCAAATTCCTGCCCGATCAGGTGAGCGCGTTTCACCGGCTGCACCCGGCCGTCAGTTTCCGCATCCAGACGGCCGGGCACGCCCAGATCACCAACACCGTGGCCGAGGGCGACGTCGATCTTGGATTGACCTTCGATCTGCCCCGGCCGGACGACACCGAGATGGTCTTTCGTGCGCCGATGCCGCTCGTGGCCTGCGTCGGCAAGAACCATCCCCTGGCCAAGGCCAAAAGAGTCTCGCTTCCTGAATGCGCCGAGTTCAACCTGCTGCTGCAGCTCGACACGCAGCCCATCCGTTCGCTGATCGAGATCGAGCTCTCGGTCTTCGAGCGTTCGGGGCGCGCCCTCCTTGTCTCCAACAGTCAGACGATGCTCAAGCCCTTCATCATGTCGGGAGAAGGCGTGGCGTTCTTCACGCCGCTGGGCTTCATGGACGAAATCAAGGCGGGGAGCATCGTTCCTATCCCGATCGAGGGGTCGAGGCTGCAGAGCCTCCACATTGGCGTCCTCGTTCAGAAGCGCCGCCAGCTCACGCACGCCGCCGAGGCGGTCATCGAGGCCTTCAGCCGCGAACTCAAGACATACAGCGACGCGATCCGTGAGATCATCCGGTCTTGACGCTGAATTCGCCCGATATTCGCGTCCTCCTGAGGCCCGGCCACGAGCCCGCGCTTCGCGGCGAGGCCGCCCTCCGCCGTCTGCCGCCTGCGCTTTCCGGCGACGGGTTGAGGCCAGGCGCGCTGGTCATGCCCCCGCCCGTCAATGCTCACGATCATGGCTACGGCGTTCGGACGCTCGACTTCGGCGGCCTGGACGATGCGCTCGAGGTCTGGATTCCACATTTGCGCCTGCGGCCCCGCACCGACCCCTATCTCGAAGCGCTGGTCGCCTTTTCCCGCCTCGCGCTCAACGGGGTCGGCGCAACGATGCATTGCCACAATTCGCTCAACGCCGACCGCCTGGTGGAAGAGGCGGCGGCGGCGATCCGGGCCGCCGCGGATGTCGGCGTCCGGCTCGCACTCTCCTGTCCGCTTCTCGACTTCGACCCGTGGGCCTATGGCGGGGGACCCGAGCGGCTGAGGCCCTTCCTCGCGCCGGAAGAATGGCCGGATCTCGCTCAAACGATTCCCCGATACGCGCCGATCGCGCGTCAGATCGAGGCTGTCGATGAGATCGCGGCTAAGAACGCGGGCCCGATGGTCGACGTGCAATTCGGTCCGATCGGTCCGCAATGGTGCTCGAACGCGTTGCTCGAGGCGATCGCCGAGGCTTCGGCCCGCTCCGGGCGGCGGGTTCACATGCACCTGCTCGAGAGCCCGCGACAGCGCCTCTGGCTCGACCGCCGCTTTCCGCAAGGCGTTGTGCGCTATCTCGACGAGATCGGCCTTCTATCCGCGCGGCTTGCCGTCGCCCACGGCGTTCAGCTCCGCGAAGACGAACTCGACCTTCTCGCGGAGCGCGGCGTGCGCGCCGTCTCCAACCCCTCGGCCAATCTCAGGTTGCGATCGGGCGTTGCGCCGCTTGCTGCAATGGCGCGGAAGGGCGTTGAATTCGCAATCGGCCTCGACGGAACGGGTCTCGATGACGATCAGGACCTCTGGCGCGAATTGCGGCTCGCCTACCTGCTGCATGGCGGCCACGACGTCACCCGCAGCTTCGCGGCGGCCGCTTTGTTCGACGCAGCGATCCACGCCGGCGCGGCGGTGCTCAACCTCCCGGCGGACCAGGACCATGTCGTCATC
>DATNBG010000653.1:0-2752 GCA_035572075.1 Roseiarcus sp.
CGGTCGAACTGCGCGCCTTCCTCAAGTCCGGCGGCGAGACCCTGACCGAGACCTGGATGTTCCAGTACCACCCGTTCTGACGCGGCCGCTCGGGTTGGCATTCGAAAAATGCATGCCTTCCGGCGCGGAATCCAAGCAAAATCCAAGCAAAACCAAATTAAACCAAGCTAAATAGCTTGGATTAATTTGGTTTAATTTGGTTTAGCTTGGTGGAATCGGGACTTTTCAATGGGTTACGGCCGAAAAAATAAAAAAAATTATCCTCCTCCGTCTTCCGCCCTCAGGTCGAGCGCCAAATGCTTACAACGCATGGCTCCGGTTCGCGCGGCCCCCTTTTCCTTGCCGCCTGCTTCGCGGGGCATGGCTTCGATCAAGGCCAGTTTTGAATATATCACGATTTCTGATTTGCGCAAGAAAAATCATCACCAGCCTGGATTTCAGGTTCGGGCGGCGAGGGTCGCGAGAGCCGCCGGCTCCCGGCTGCCGCTCTTCCGCGACCCGCGCTTCAAGAGCGGGGCGGCGGCCGGCGGACGGCGCGGGGCGGCGGAGAGATTCGAATCGCCCCAGTCCGCCCCGCCATGCCCCGCGCGCACCGGCCCGTTCAGGCGGCTCTCGGCAGGTAGGCGAGGCGCGCGTGGCGTTTGCAGTAAGGGCCCCCGTCCGCGGCGGACTCGCCGCAGTAGCGGAAGGTCTTGAGGTCGCGCGGATTGCCGGTCGGCCAGCGGCACGAGCTCGGCGTGAGCTCGGCGACGGTGAGCGTCCCGTCGATCGGCTCCTGATCGGTGAAATAGGTGGTGTAGGTTACCCCGTCCTTGGAGACGGCGATATCCACAATGGCGGCAAGCGTATCGCTCATTTCATGCTCTGGTCGGCTTTGGCGCAAGGGAAAGCGGCCCGCGGCGTCAAAGCGCGCGGGCCACGAAGGCCACTAAATAGTCACGAAAAGTCAGATTTCCAGCGATCCGGCACAGATTTTTTGCCTGAAGGCCAGTTTTTTTGCCCATTAACCTTGCCGGGCCAGGCCGCGTTTTAAGCCGTTTCGGGCCAGGTCCAGGACGTCCTCAGCGGAAACCCGGGTCGTTTCCCTTGGGCGCCGTTCGCCAATCCGGGCCACCGCCCGTCTCTCGATGGCGGGGAGAGGGGTCAGGGGACGAATCAGTTCGACGTCGGCGGCCGACCGGCCCTCATCCTAACCTTCTCCCCGCATAGCCCGTCGAGAGAGGGGGTCTGACGACGCCCTGTGCGGGAGAAGGGATGACTGGCGGACCACAGTTGAGGCCATGGGTGCGGCGTCGAACTTCTGCGTGAGCGGAACGTCTTGCTCTACCGATCGCCCGCGCAGCTGACGCCTCATCCTTCGACCTTCCGCCGCAGGCCGAGCGCGTAGAGCGCGCTGCCGCTCAAGGCGGCTGCGCTCATGATCGCTCCGAGAGCGGTCGGCGAAGCGTCGCGGTAAAGCGCGGCGGCGGCGAGGCCGCCGAGCGCGCCGAACAGCATTTGCGTCGTGGTGACGATCGCCGAGGCGAGCCCCGCGATCTCGGGGAGGGGATGGATCGCCTCGTGCACGGCGTTGGGAAAAACGAGGCCGAACGCCAGGATGAAGACCATCACCGGCGCGGCGACGATGAGCGCCGAGCCGAGGCCCGAGAGGCCGATCGCGAGCAGCGCAAGGCCGGCTGAGCATTCGAGCGCCAGCGCCGCGTCGAACACCGTCTTCGGCCTCACGTGGCGGCTGATCAGCCAGGCGTTGAGGGTCGAGCCGGCGATCACGCCCGAGGCGGTGATGGCGAAGAGGCCGGCAAACCCGGTCTTCGACACCCCATACCCCTGCATGAACAGGAGCGGCGAAACGTTGACGTAAGCGAACAGCCCCGCGAACAGCAGGCCCCCGAGCAGCGAAAAGCCCGCGCAAGCGGGATTGGTCAGCGCCCGCCGGTAGCCGGCGGCGACCGCCGAGGGCTTCAAGCTGCGGCGGTTCCCGGGCGCATGCGATTCCTCGAACAGGAGGAGGGCGACGAGGGTGATGAGGACGGAGACGACGGTCAGCGCGGCGAAGATCAGCCGCCAGGAGCCGAAGACGAGGATCGCCGCGCCGAGCGAGGGCGCGATCAGCGGCGCGACGCCGAATACGACGGAGACCGCGGCGAGCTCGAGGCGGGCCTCCCGGCCCTCGAACAGGTCGCGGATGATCGCCCGCGGCAGGATGCCGAGCCCTCCGGCGGCTGCCCCCTGCACCAGGCGAAAGGCGAGCAGCGCGCGGATCGAGGGCGCGAGCGCCGCGCCGGCCGAACACAGCGTGAACAGGACGAGGGCCGTCCCCATGACCTTCTTGCGGCCGAAGCGGTCGGCGAGCGGGCCGACGACGATCGGCGCGCTCGAGAAGCCGGCGATGAAGATGGCGATCGCCGCCGCCGCTTCCGTCTGCGGCGCGCGAAGATCGGCCTCGATCAGCGGCAGGCTTGGCAGCGCCATGTCGATCGCCAGCGGCGGTAGGGCGGTGAGCATGCCGAGAAAGAGCGTGAGCCCGAGCCCGCGAATGGCGAGCCGGGTCATCGGACCGGCGCGGGGCGTGTGCGGATTTGCGGCGAGCGAACTCCCGCGGCTGGCGATGGCCCTTGCGTTTTGTCTCACGCTCGCGGGGGCTTTCTCTCGTTTCCCGCCGGCAGGACGCCGGCCTTCGCGGCGGATGCGCGCGTCTCGAGCCGCGCGAGGATGGCGTCCGAGAGGCCCATGCCGGCGAGCACGCCGGCGG
>DATNBG010000654.1:0-2971 GCA_035572075.1 Roseiarcus sp.
GACGCCCCCCGCCAGGAAAAGATCGCCTACCGGGCCCATGTCGCGATTTACGAGGCGATCGCGGCGCGCGATCCGGACCGCGCCGAATCCGCCATGGCGGAACACATGCGCCAGCTTGAGAAAACCTTCTGGCGCCAGCGACGACCCGCCTAACCAGGATCGCCGGAAAAGCGGATACCGGCTTTCGGCTCAAAATCCGGCGAAACTAAAAGGAATCCAAGCAGGGGGCGTTGGCTGGCCAACGCACCCTTGCGGACACGGCCAACGCTCAGGCTCCGCTCCTCTGCGTCTTGCGCCAGAGCGCGGCTGGCGAAAAACCGGCCGCCGCTTGCCTTTCGTTCATGATATGTTCTCAGCGGCGAGCATGGCCATCCTTCGAGCGGATCGCGGAGCGCCTGCCGCCGCCGTCATCGGCGTTGCGCTCGAGCGCGTTCACGCCGGGGTGCTCGCGTAATCCTCAGCCGCCCTGCCCCGGCTCAAGCCGCGCAGGAGGTCGACATAGAGCGCCTTCTGGCCGGCGACGAACACCAGCACGGCGAAGAACGTCACGACCAGCACGCCGCTCTCCAGGACGAGCCTCAGCAATGGCGGAAGGAGGTCGCCGCACATGAGATGCGCGGCGTAACCGGCCGCTCCCGCGACGACGCCGCTGGCCAGCGGCCGGAACACGGTCGCCGCGACATCGCGGAGCGAAATCGCGGTGCCATGCACGCACCAGGCGACATGCGGAACCACCCACAGCACCATCACGGCCGAGTACGCGAACGCCACTCCCGTCACGCCATAGGGCAGTCCCATGAGGCAGCCCAGGATCATCAGCGGCGAGAAGACCAGCGCGATCTTGAGGCTGCGGCGCACGAGCCCGAGCGAGGAGATCAGCCATCCCATCGGGTTGATGACCGCCATCACCGCGATGGTCGGCGCGAGCAGGCGGACGATCTCGGTCGCAGCCCGCCACTTCGGCCCCAACAGGACGAGCACGAGGTCGTCGGCAAAGAGCGCGCAGGCGATCGTGACCGGCAAGGTCAGCCCGAGGACGAACGAGAAGCCCTTGAGGAAGTAGCTTCTGAGGCGAACGGGATCGTTCTGCACCCGGGAGAGCGCGGAGAACGCCACCTCGCCCACCGCCGCGTTCAGGTTGTCGATCGGCATGTTGATGAGCTGGAAACCCCGTCCGTAGATCCCCACCGCGTCGACGCCCAGGAACCGTCCGATCATCACCTTGTCGGCGTTGAAGCCGACATAGGCGACGATGCCGTTCAGCGTGAGCGTGCCGCCGAAATGCATCATCGAGCGGATGCCGGCGCGCCGGCGCGGCGCCCCCGGGACCCAGCCGGTCGCCAGCCAGAAGCCAATGCTGGCGACGAGCGGGGTTATCACCAAGGATGCAACGAGCGCCCAGTATCCGTAGCCGATCGCGGCGCCGGCGATGGCGACCGCGGTTCCCGCCATCAGCGACGCCAGGCTGATCGCCGCCATCGCGGTGAAGCGCATCTGCCGCTGCAACAGCGCCGAGTGCTGGATCCCGACCGCGTTGAACAGGAACGCCGTCCCGAGCACGACCGTCACCCAGAGGAGGCCGGGTTGATGGTAGAAAGCAGCGATGGCCGGCGCCGCCGCCACCGTCACCAGCATGAGCAGCGCCCCGAACAGGACATTGATCCAGAAGAGGGTCGAGTGCTGATCGGCGGTGATGTCCACCCGCTGCACGGCGGCCGCGGACAGGCCGAAATCCCGGAACCAGGTCAGGATGCCGGTGAACGCCGTGACCATGCCGACCAGACCGAAATCCTTCGGGTCCAGCAGCCGCGCCAGCACGACGAGAGCGACCGTGCGCAGCGCCAGGCTCGCCACCTGCGAAGCGAGCCGCGCGGCGCCGCCGCGGATGGTCCTTTCTTTCAGATCGTGCATTGTCTGGGAACTTGCCCCGCGGGCCCTTCAGAATGGCTTCAATCGGCGTATTCTTTTGGCGCGCCGGCCTTGCGCGAAGCGTCGCGATCGAGCAGGCCGCCAGGGTTCCAGTCGCCGGGCGCCTGAAAGGCGGCGGCGTAGCGAAGTTTCCAATCCTTTCGCTTCTTGTTCAGAGGCTCCACGCCCGCATAGTGCCACGGCCAGTAACTCTTCATGACAGGATCGCCCTCGTGAATCTCTTCGAGGAGTTCCGGCGCCGGGCGCCATCCAAGGTCGTCCGCGACCTTGGTCCTGACGTCGAGATCGATTCCCGAAACAAAGAGATATCCGCCCGGACGCGCCAGGCGCGCGATGTTGCGCAGACATCCTTCCGCCATCGCGGGAGGCATGTGACAGAGAAAATTGCTGGCGATCACGATGTCCTGGGGGCCGAGCGCGTCGATGGTCTCGGGCTTCGCAACATCGCCGGCGAGCCACTCGATGCCTTCCCTTATCCACGGCTTGACCGTGACGGCGTCGCCGTCGCGATCGAACAGATCCGTCATCTCCGCGTCCGTCATTCGTTCGAAGACATTGGAATCGGTCAATTGCGGGTCGATGAGCGAGTATTGGCCGCGTTGACCGAATTCGACCGCCTTCCTCGAGATGTCCGCCGCCCGCATGACAAGCTTCAGATCGGGCCGCGCGGACTTGATCGTCCAGGCGATCGAATAGGCCTCGACGCCGGTGCTGCATCCGAGCACCGCCACCCGTAAAGGATCAGTCCCGGCGCGGCGCTTAACGAGGCGCCCGATCAACTCCAGCATCGGCCGATTGCGAAGAAAAAAGGTGCTCGGCGCCTGGGCGCGGGCGCCATGCCTTCGCGCCAGCGCATGCATCGCGTCGAAGTAGGAGCGGACCGGCGAAAGATGCGCGACCGAAGGAGGAAGCCTCTTCCACACTCTGCCGTTGAGCCTCAGATAAGCATTGATGGCCCGCTTGCCGAACATCTTCCACGCCTCGCTATTTGGCGGCGGGGCCAAGTCTCCCTGAACGACGTCGGGGTTCCATTTCGTGTGCC
>DATNBG010000655.1:0-5437 GCA_035572075.1 Roseiarcus sp.
TTCCCAACCAGGCGATCGAGCGGATTGTCGACACGCCGGTGATCGGCGTCCTCGACGGCCAGTTCGGCTTCGGTCAGACGATGGCGCCGATCGCCGTCGACATCGGCGTCGAAAAGGCGAAACGCGCGGGGCTTTCGGCGATTTCGCTGCGCAATTCCGGCCATGTCGGCCGGGTCGGCGAATGGGCGGAGCGCGCCGCGGCGGCGGGCGTGATCTCGATCCATTTCGTCAACGCCGCGGGCTCGATCCTGGTCGCGCCGTTCGGCGGACTGGATCGCCGGCTGTCGACGGCGCCGTTCTGCGCCGGGATTCCGCGCGACGGCGCCCCGCCCGTCGTGCTCGATTTCGCAACCTCGCTGGTCGCCGAGGGCAAGGTCAATGTCGCGAGCCGCGGCGGCAAGCCGCTGCCGTCCGACGCGTTGATCGCTCCCGACGGAACGCTCTCCGGCGATCCTGCGCTGCTCTACGGGCCGCTGACGGTAGACGGTCCGCGCGACCCGCGCGTCGGCCCCGGCGCGATCCGCGCGTTTGGCGAGCACAAGGGCTCGGGCCTGGCGCTCATCTGCGAACTCATCGGCGGCTCGCTCACCGGCAACGGCGCGACCGGGCCCGGGCGCAGATTCTCCAACGGCATGTTCTCGCTCTACCTCGACCCCGGGCAAGTCGATCCCTCGAACGTCTTCGACGCCGACATGGCCCGCTATCTCGATTGGCTGCGTGAGGCGAAGGCCATTCCGGGCGAGACGGTCATGACGCCCGGCGAGCCCGAACGTGCGGCGCGCGCCAAGCGCGCCAAGAGCGGCGTGCCCTTGTCGGACGAGACCTGGGCGTCGATCGTCAAGGCGGCGCGGAGCGTCGGGGTGAACCGAGACCTCGCGTTCTGACTTCCCGGCCCGAGCCCGTGAATGTGCCGATTCTGGACTGGCGGTCCAATTTCAGGGTTGGCTCGCAGGCGCCGCGGGCCGGCGGTCCGCGCCCGCGCCGTTCCGTTGCGGAATGGCATGGTCCCTGCCTCATCCTTGACGAGCCCTGGGCGGGGGCCAGATTGCGTCCCATTCCGGGACGCCGGGGAACGGGTCGAGGGGATTCGGTGAAGCTTGCTGTCACGATGGAACTCTACGCGTACTGGAACCGGTTGCGGGCCAGGCGCAGCGCGCCCGAACGCAGCGATGTCGACCCGGGCGCGATCCGCGGCGTGCTGGCGGACACGTTCGTGCTCGACTTCGACGAAGCCCATGGCTTTCCGTTCCGGATCGCAGGCTCGAGGGCTAACGCGATTTTCCTCAAGGAGCTGAGGGGCCGCCCCTTTCTCGACCTTTGGCTCGACGCCGACCGCAGCGAACTCAAGTCGGTTCTTCATTGCGTCGCCGACGAAGCGCAGGCGTTCCTTATCGGCGCCCAGGCCCGGCCGCCCGGTCTTGGGGCGGTGGATCTCGAGATCATTCTGCTGCCGCTGCGTCATCATGGATTGACCCATTCCCGCCTCCTCGGCGCCTTCGCCGTCCATGCCGCGCCCGCGTGGATGGGCCTCATGGGGGCGGGGCCGATCGCGCTTGCCTCGCTGCGCGCGCTGGATTCGTCGACTCGCCCAACGCTCGTTGAGGAGAGCGCGGCCACAGCCGGCTTCTCGCTCCGCGATCCGCCCAGGCGCTACAAGCATCTGTTTGTCTATCCCGGCGACCGGGCCGCGACCTGACGTTTGGGCATTGCCCGATGGCGTAACAACGCCTTAATTCTCGCGGCCTATGGTCAACGCGCTCGCCGGCCTTGATCGCGATTCGTTGCCGCCCTCATCGGATCGCGTTCGGCCGGCGCCTGACGATCCGAGGAGCACGGTGTCCATGGGCGCTCTGGCGCGGCAATTCGCGGAGCGTGTGCGTGCGGAAGAGCGGCGCGACGAGCGATTCGACGTGCGCCTTCTGGGACGATTCATGCGGTCCGACCGCAAGGAGTTCGACTGCGAATCGACGGAGGCGTGGGCGGACGGGGTCACTTTTTCCGCCGACGCCGGGGTTCAGATGGGCGAGCGCATCGTCGCCTATCTCAATCAGATCGGACGGGTCGAGGGACGGGTCACGCGCATCCTGCCAACCGGATTCGCGATCGAGATGAATGTGCCGCCCGGCAAGCGCGACAAGCTCATCGCCCAGCTGTCCTGGCTCGCCAAGCGGCAGGCGCTCGGGCTTCCGGATGACCGGCGCCACGACCGCATCGCGCCGCGCGACCGCTATACGCTGCTCAGACTGCCGAACGGACGCGAATATACCGCGACTCTTCTCGATATCTCGATGTCGGGAGCCGCGCTGCATGTCGACTGCGAGCCCCCGATCGGCGCGCGAGTCACCGTCGGCTCGACGCCGGCCGAGGTCGTGCGCCACGTCAATTGCGGGATCGCGGTCGAATTCCTGAGCCCATTGCCGGCCGACGAATTCGGCGAGAGCACGAGGCTCTGACGCTTCCCGCGAGCGGGCCTATTCCTCGTCGTCGAGATCGACATCGAGGACCGCCATTTGCACAGCGAAGCTCGACCCCGCGGGATTGTCGGCGGGGACGGCGCCGGCATCCCCCGGGGGGTGGATCAGCGTCAGCCCCGCGGCGAAGCGGCGCCAGTTGGCGACGTAGTGAGCGGCCGAGAGGCGAAGCTGCTCAATCGCCTCCTTGTCCAGCGTCGCGGTCGCCCTGGCGGGCGATCCCTTGATGAGGGAATAGTCGTCAAACGTCTTGCCTTCGGTCACCAGCGCGCCGGCGCCGACCAGGCAGCCGCGCCCGATCTTCGCGCCGTTGAGCACGATCGCGCCCATGCCGACAAGCGCGCCGTCGCCGATCGTGCAGCCATGCAGGATGGCGTTATGACCGATGGTGCAGTCTTCGCCCACGGTCAGCGGCGAGCCCATGTCGGTGTGGAGAGTGCAGGATTCCTGGATGTTGGTCCTGGCCCCGATGACGATCGGCTCGTTGTCGCCGCGCAGGACCGCGCCGAACCAGATCCCAACGTCCCGCCCGATCACGACATCGCCGATCACGCAGGCGTTGGGCGCGATCCAGAACGAGCCCTCGGGCGGCAGCGTGGGCGAGCGGCCATCGAGCGAATAGAGCGGCATGGCTACTCTTCGCCGTCGAGATCGATGTCGAGGATCGCCATTTGCAGGGTGAAGCTCGAACCCGCCGGATCGTCGGCGGAGATGACGCCGAGAAACTCGGAGCCGTTGTTGAGCTCGACCGAGTCGGTCTTGTTGGCCCGCCCCTTGATCGTCAGTTTGTCGTTCTCGAACAGGCGGCGAAGATAGTCCTGCAGCGCGGCGCGGCCGACGGGCGCCTTCATCGCGAAGGCGAACGAGCGGTCGCCGTCCTCGTCGTCGACCGTGATCGTTCCAAGCTTGCGTTCGCCGAGCTTGACGTCCGCCGCCTCGGCGGACTTCGAACTCGGCGCGACGTGAATGCCCGGCGCGCCAAGCGAGCGGCGCAGGAACTCACGCAGCTTCACGATCTCGGCTTTGTCCATGGTGTCTCCGAAGGCTCGGGCGCGGGCCGAGGCTTGGCACGAAGAGACGCGCCGTTGCAAGACGCCAGACTGGCGGCGATCCGCTTTTTCACACCCGCTTGGGCGAAAACCTTTGCGCGGCGACGAGAGCTAAGCAGGATTGCCGAAAAGTGGACACCGGTTTTCGGCTAAAAATCCTGCGAAATCAAAGGAGTCTAAGCAGGATTGCGTTTGGCTCGCCAACGAAATTCTGCTTAGGCGTCGAGGGCCTTGTCGGCGAGGATCTGGTTCATATCGCGCGCGGGCTCCGCGCAGCCCGCTTCGCCGACGATGCGCGCGGGAACGCCCGCGACCGTCTTGTTGTGCGGCACCGGCTGGAGCACGACCGAGCCCGCCGCCACCCGCGCGCAATAGCCGATCTCGATGTTGCCGAGGATCTTCGCGCCCGCGCCGATGAGCACGCCATGGCGGATCTTCGGATGCCGGTCGCCGGTCTCCTTGCCGGTGCCGCCGAGGGTCACGCCCTGAAGGATCGAGACGTTATCCTCGATCACCGTCGTCTCGCCGACCACGAGGCTGGTCGCGTGATCGAGGAACACGCCCTTGCCGATCCGCGCGGCCGGGTTGATGTCGACGCCGAACGCGGCCGAGACGTGACTCTGCAGGGTCAGGGCGAAATCGCGTCTTCCCGCCTTGATGAGCCAGTGGGACAGACGATAGGCCTGCAGGGCCTGGAAGCCTTTGAAATAGAGCAAGGGCTCCATCATCCTCAGGCACGCGGGGTCGCGATCGGCCACCGCCATGATGTCGGCCCGGAACGCTTCGCCAATCGAGGGGTCGCGCGCGATCGCCTCGGCGAAGGTCTGGCGGATCAACGCGGCGGGAAGGTCGCGGTGATCGAGCCGCGAGGCGACGCGATGCGACACCGCCCCTTCGAGCGTGTCGTGATTGAGGATGTTCACGGCCAGAAACAGCGCCAGCTCCGGCTCTCGCCGCGCGGCCTCCTCGGCTTCCTGACGGATGCGGGCGAACAGGGGATCGGCGCCTGCGATTCCGACGATCCGGGCGGTCAAACCCTGCGCCATGACGAACTCCTGAAACTCGGCCGGACAGTCATTGCCGGAACGGCAGTCTAGCACAGACGCGCGGCCGGCGCGAAGGCCGCCGCCGGGCGAAGACGGCCTGGCAAGGCCAAGCCGGAAATCCCATGATCCATGCCACGCGTGATGGTCTCCGCTATAGAGATGAGCGGAACTCGTGGCCGGATGAATGGTTCATTGGGCTAATCGCCCGCTGAATTCCCCGCCGGCGGAACAATCACGATCGTTCCTGCGTTAACGCCGGTTGGCCCGGCGAAGCTGGGATATTCGAAGATGCGCCTGTTGGTCGCGTTGATCATCATCATTTATCTCATCGGCGTCGGCGTCGTCCTGTCGCCGATCATTCGATCGGGATGGAGTAGCGAGCCCGCGTCGGTCTTGGCGGACAACGTCGTGAAGGCGCTCCCCGAGGCGCTCGTGTGGCCGGCAAGGGCCGCGCGGTCCTTCGCCCGATCCTGAAGCTGCCCAGCCTTATGCCTCGATGATCGCCACCGCCCGCGTCCAACCCGCCGAGGCGCGCTCGATCTTCGTTGGAAAGCACGACACCATGAAGCCGGTCGACGGCAGCGCCTCGAGGTTGTGCAATTTCTCGATATGGCAATAGCCTATATGGCGGCCGGCCTTATGCCCCTCCCAGATCAGCGAGGCGTCATGCGTCTCGGCGTAGCGCCTGGCGGTGTGGACGAAGGGCGCGTCCCAGCTCCAGCCGTCGGTTCCGGTGACCCGGACCCCTTGTCGCAGGAGATGCAGCGTCGCCTCGGCG
Organism: Roseiarcus sp.; assembly: GCA_035572075.1. Classification (GTDB taxonomy): domain Bacteria; phylum Pseudomonadota; class Alphaproteobacteria; order Rhizobiales; family Beijerinckiaceae; genus Roseiarcus. The sequence continues at coordinate 5,345 of DATNBG010000655.1, forward strand.
CCCATGCCGCAGCCCGAGGCGACATAGTCGGGGCGTCCGTATTTCGAACCGGCGCTGGTGTTGACGAGGACGATGTCGAGCGGCTTCAGCTTG
>DATNBG010000656.1:0-8089 GCA_035572075.1 Roseiarcus sp.
CTATGCGATCGGCGACGTGATCCGCGGGCCGATGCTCGCCCATAAGGCGCAGGAAGAGGGCGTGGCGGTCGCCGAGCTGCTGGCGGGGCAGGCGGGCCACGTGAACTATGGGGTGATTCCCAATGTCGTCTATACGAGCCCCGAAGTCGCCTCGGTGGGCAGGAGCGAGGAGGAACTGAAGGCCGAGGGCGTCGCCTATGCGGTGGGCAAATTCCCGTTCACCGCCAACGGGCGGGCGCGGGCGATGCGCCACACGGAGGGCTTCGTGAAAATCCTCGCCGACGCCGCGACCGATCGCGTGCTCGGCGGGCACATCGTCGGATTCGGCGCGGGCGAGATGATCCACGAGATCGCGGTTCTGATGGAGTTCGGCGGCTCCGCCGAAGATCTCGCCCGAACCTGTCACGCGCACCCGACAATGTCGGAAGCGGTCAAGGAGGCGGCGCTGGCGGTTGCGAAGCGGGCGATTCACATCTAGCGCGAGGCCGCCGCTGACTTTCTGTTTCACGTGAAACGTCGGCCGTGACTTCGAACAAGAGAAATTGCCGCGTGCCCATTTCCGAGTCCATTTTGAGCGATTCCAGGGGCTTGCGGCGCCATTCCCGACTCGTCCCCGACATCGCTTTTTCCACATATATACATATATATTAAGTTTAATAGAGCGCGATCGCCTGCCCGGGATCGCTTGATCGGGGCGCATGCGCTTGCGACGGGGCGCGCGCTCGTGCCCGCCAATTCGCAAGACTTTTCGTCTCGGGACTGTCGCTTGAAAGCTGAACACTCGCCGCCTGAAGCGGCCGCGGCTTACTTGAGGGTCGCGGCGATCCGGCGGATCTCGGCCGGGGTGTGCTCGCCGGCGAGCGGCGTGCCCGGCACGAGATACTTGCCCATCGCGAGCCCCCCGACCAACACCGGCTCGAAGCCGATCTCCCTGATCAGACGCGTCGCGAGCGCGACCGCGGCCGGGTCGTCGCCGGCGATCGGCACGCCGACCGGATCGCCCGCCCGGTGCGAATCCTCGGGCAGCCTGCGAAAGTTGATCGCGTTGAAGGCGCGCACGAGACGCGCGCCCGGCAACAGTTTGGCGGTGGCGAGGCCGGCCCCGCCCTGTTCGGCGACCCAGCTCACGATCGCCTCGCCGTCGCGGCGCGCGATCGGGTTCGAGACGTCGATGACGAGCCGCTTGGCCGCCAGCGCCTGCCCGTAATCCTTGCCGATCTCTTCGACCGCCGTGTAGGGCACGACGAGCAGGACAACATCGCCGAACTTGACCGCCTGCTCGACCGTGCCCGCCTGAGCGGTCGGGCCGGCGCTGGCGGCGAGGTCCTTGAGGTCTTCGGGATGCCTCGAAGAGAACATCACCGGATGGCCCTGCCTGGCGAAGAGCGCGCCGAGCGCCCCGCCCTGGCGGCCTGAGCCGATCGTGGCGATCTTGAGGGGCGCGTCCTCCGCGGCTTGGGCGAAGGCGGCGAACGGCGCCACCGCCGCGGCGCCTGCCGCCAGGCCGAGAAGCCTGCGACGGTCGAACTCGAAGGAGGGATGCTTTGCCATGATTGGGCTCCTGTAACGCGTTTGCGATGTCGCCGGACGAGGCCGGCTAGAGGCCTTCGATGAAGGCGATCATCCGCTTGCGCTGCCCCTGGTCGGGCAGCGCGCCGCGCATGGCGCCGAGATTGTCCGCCATGTGCGCTGCGCTGGACGTGCCGGGAATGACCGCTGTCACCCGCTCGTCGCCGATGAGGTATTTGAGGAAGAACTGCGCCCAAGTGCCCGCGAAACCCGCGGCCCAGCCGGGGATCGCCTGGCCGCGCACCGCGCGGAACAGGCGCCCGCGCCCGAACGGGAGCGCGGTCAGGACGCCAGCCTTGATCTCAGCCGCCAGCGGAAGGATGCGCTTCTCCGCCTCGCGGTCTTCGAGCGAATAGTCGATCTGCACGAAATCCGGCCGCTCGCGTTTGAGCACCGCCTCGACCGCGGCGAAATCGCCGTGGAAGGTGGAGGTGATCCCGACATAGCGGCAAAGCCCTTGGGCGCGCCACGCCTTGAACGGCTCAAGCGATTGCTGGGGGTCGCGCACATTGTGGAGTTGCAGGAGGTCGACTCTCGGCGTCTTGAGCCGGGCGAGCGAGCGCTTGAGCTCGGCTTCGTCCGGCGCCTCGAGCTTCGTCGCGATGAACAGCTTGTCGCGCAGGGCAGGGGCGATCACCTCGCCGAGCACGCTTTCCGCCTCGCCATAGGACGAGGCGGTGTCGACCACCCGGCCGCCGGCCGCAGCCAGCGCGCCGATGACCTGCGCCGCCGCGCGCCGGGTTCGCTCGTCGTCGGTGTCGAAGATCCGCGCCGTGCCGAGGCCGACTGCGGGCAGGCGCTCGCCGGAACCCGGAATGGCGCGGGTGATGAGCGGGTGAGCGTCGCCTTGCGCCGAGGCCCTCCGCGTGAGCAGCGCAAAGCCCGCGAGCGCGGCCAAATCCCGTCGGGTGACGCCAGTCATCCGCAGCCTCCCGCCGCCGCCGCCGCGGCGCCCTCGCGCGCGGCGCGGCGCGCCTGCGTCCGTCCCAGCGCCGCCGAAAGGACGAGCCAGCCCGCCGCCACCGGCAGCGCGCAGAGTGCAATTCCCCCGATCTTGAGCCCGAGCGTCTCCAGGGCGCCGAACAGCCAGCCATAGAGCGCGTCCGATCCGCGATAGACCACTACGTCGATCACGTTCTTGACCTTGTACTTCTCCTCGCGGCTGACCACGGTGAAGAACACCTGGCGCGCCGGATTCGCGATGGCGAAGTTCATCCAGCGCTGGGCGATCTGGATCGCAACCACGGCGATGAGGCTCGGCGCGACCGCCAGCGCGGCGAAGCCCGCGATATAGACCGCGGGCAGAGCCGCCGCAGCCGCGCCCGAGCCGAAACGTTTGAGCAATTGCCCGGTGGCGAAGACCTGCGTCGCGAGGCTGAGCAAGCCGACCGCCAGGTCGATGCTGGCGAAGATGCGCGTCTGCGCGCCGGCCCCGTGAACGGTCGCGGCGACGATATTGGCCTGTTCGAGATAGAGAATGGTCGCCCCGAAGGAGAGCAGGCTGACCCATGCGCCGACGCCAATGAGATAGGGCGAGCGGAAGAGCTCGGATAGCCCTGCGAAGGCGCCGCCGCCGATGCGGGACGGCTCCGCCCGCGGACCCCGGCGGGCGCTCGCCGCGCGCTCGAGCCGGTGGACGCAGAATACCGCGAACTCCAAGAGCACGATGGCGGCGATCAGGAGGTTGACAGGGCCAAGCGGCGCCGAAAGGCCGATGGTGATGACCGGGCCGATGAGCGAGCCCGCCGTGCCGCCGGCGCCGATGAAGCCGAACAGCCGCTTGCCCTGCTCACTGTCGAAGAGGTCGGCCATGAACGACCAGAACACCGCGACGGCGAAGAGACTGAACACGCTCACCCAGACGAAGAAGACGCGCGCCACGATCACCGGCGCGATGTTCAGGGTCAAGAGAAGCCAGAACAAGGCGAGGTTGGCGGCAAAGAAATGATAAACCACGGTGATGAAGCGGGCGCGCGGCAGCCTCGCAACCAGCGCGCCGTAGAGGGGCTGCACGACGAGCAGGGTCAGGAAGGTCGCGGTGAACATCCACGGCAGGGCTTTGACGCCGCCGGCGATGCCCATCCGGTCCCTGAGCGGCCGGAGCACGTAATAGCCCGCGAGCAGCATGAAGAAATAGGCGAAGGACCAGAGCGCCGCCGCGCGCTCCTCACGCGTCGCCGGGACCGCCCAGCCGAGCCAGCGCTCAAGGCGCGTCGCGCGGTCCGAACGGTCGAAGGACTCACGGTCGAGCAGCGGCGCCTCCTGCCGTTCAGCCTGCCGGGCGCCGGCGATCGGCTCCGGCCTGGCTAGAAGTGTCGCTTTTGCGCGGCTGGCGCAATGCGGTCTCCCCTCACGATCGCGCGAGGCTCGACCCTCGTTTCCGGTTGAGCGCACGCTCAGGCGACGGGCGACCGTCAAGCGCGCCGAAATTCGCGCCCATGGGTGTCGCGTTTTCCTTTTGATTAGGATATCAGGCCTTTCGAATCGAACCGGCGAACGGCCGCAGCCGCCAAGGTGGGGCCGAGTCGCCGGGGCTCATCCACCGACCTCATGCCTCAAGGAGCCCGCAAAACCGGGCGTCTCGGAGGATGATCCAGAGGGCGGCGCCGGTCGGGCGCTTCTGGAGCGCGCTTCGAGACGCGCCTTCGGCGCTCCTTGAGGCGCGAGGTCAGAGGGGAGCCTGGCGGTTGCGAACGGCCGGTTGAGGAGGCCATTGGTGCAGAGACGTCAATTTGTCGCCGGCGCCGCCGGCTTGATCGCGGGTTCGCTCAGCTCCCGGCTGGCGTTTGCCGACGTGCCGACGCCCTTCACCTTCGACATGGCGCCGCCGATGGACAATCGCGAGAAGTTCGTCGCCTGGGGGGTGGCGAACCGCGGAGAGGATCCGAAATTCCTTGGCGAGCGGTTCGACCGGTTCGGGGTGATGGTCCGCAACGAGGACCTGTTCAACGATCGCAACAAGCATGCCTTCCTTCTGACGCCGCGCGAAAAATTCGTGCTTAAGCAGAATCTCGCCCGCGCCTATAGCTACGACTTTCTCGACATCGGCTATGGGGTGACGATTTCCGGCCCGCACCTCGTCGGCCGGATGACCTCGAACATCGATCCCCAGGTCGGCCAGAGGGTGCTGGAGATCGGCACCGGCTCGGGCTACCAGTCCGCCTATCTCGCGCACATGACCGACCAGGTCTACACCATCGAGATCATCAAGCCGCTCGCCGAGCGCACGCGGTCGATCTACGACCAGCTGATCAAGGACGGCTACAAGGAGTTCGAGGTCATCAAGACCAAGAACGCGGACGGCTATTACGGCTGGGAGGAGGCCGCGCCGTTCGACAAGATCATCGTCACCTGCGGCATCGACCATGTTCCTCCGCCGCTCTTGCAGCAATTGAAGGCGGGCGGGATCATGGTCATTCCGGTCGGGCCGCCGGGCGCCCAGCGTGTCCTGAAGGTGGTCAAGACTGAGCAGCCGGACGGCCAGATGACGGTCGCGCGATCCGACATCTACGGCGGCCGGATCGTGCCATTCGTTCCGTTCACCAAGCTTGAAGGCGACAAGATCGTCGGCACCCACAACAACTAGCGCCCGGTTGAACGCGTGAAATCGGCGGCGCGCCCAGATGAAGCGCAGCCCGCCGCGCCTCATCGGCCGCTTCGAGACGCGATGAACGACGCGAGCGAAGTCCCGACCGCCGGCGCTCTCGACGCTGAGGCCCAAGCCCGCGCGGATCCCGCTCCGGCCTCGCGTCTTGGGCTCTATTTCGCCGTCGGCCTTGCGGCGGGCTCGGTGATCGCGCTCCAGATCGACGTGATGCGGGTGTTCGCCGTCGGCAGCTGGGCGCATTTCGGCTCGCTGGTGGTGAGTCTCGCGATGCTAGGTTTCGGCCTGGCGAGCGCGGTCATGACTGTCGCCAAGGACTGGTTCGCCCGCCATTGGCGCTTCGCCGCGACCGTTTCGCTCGCCCTGTTTGGGCCGCTCGCGGTCGGGGCCAACCTCTATGTGCAGCATCTCGGTTTCAACCCGATCTTCCTCGTCTCCGACCCGGCGCAGAAGTGGAAGCTCCTTAAGATTTTTCTGGCGGAGCTGACGCCGTTCCTGGCGGGCGCGTTCTTCCTCGGTTGCGTCTTCCTCAGGACCAACCGGATGTTCGGGCGCGTCTACTTCGCCGATCTCGCGGGGGCCGGACTTTGCGGCCTGGTGGTCCTTCTGGCGATGTATGTGTTCACGCCCGCCGATCTGATCGTCGCGCCATTGGCGCTGTGGTTCGCCGCCTGTCTCGCCTGGGCGTCCGGTCCTGGAGGGCGCGCGACGCTCGTTCCGTTTGTCGTCGCGGGCGTGGCCGCGTTCGCCGGCCATTTTGTCCTGCCGCAGATGGCTGGCCTCAAGACGCTCGCGACCAACGACTACAAGGGCGTCGCCTACGCGCGCAAATTCCCGGATGCGAAGAGGGTCTACGAGAGCGCTTCGCCGTTCGGCTTTCTCGAGGCTTATTCGAGCTCCTATCTGCATTTCGCGCCGGGCCTCTCCGACAACGCCGCCTTCAGCCTGAAGACGATGCCGGCCAACGCCTATCTCGGCCTCTATATCGACGGCGACGGTCCGATCGGGATCATGCGCGATCTGACCGACAAGGAGACGGCGTATTTCCGCTTCCTGCCGATGATCTATCCCTACATCGTCAAATCGGCGCCGAAGACGTTCATCGTCCAGTTCGGCGGCGGCATCTCGACCGAGGTCGCCTTGCACTCGGGGGCGAGCGCGGTGACGGTCGCGGAGGGCAACCGCGCCGTGCTCGAGGCGTTTCGCTCCGACGTCATCCGCAAGTTCACCGGCGACATTTTGTCCAGGGTTCGCGTCATCCCCTATGAGGGGCGCCACTTCCTTGCGCATACGAGCGAGCGTTTCGACGTCATCGATCTTAGCCTCGCGGATTCGGTCGGCCTCTCCAATCCGGGCGGCTTCGCCATCGTCGAGAAATTCACCTACACCAAGGAGGCGATGGAGACCTACATGCGCGCGCTGGCCCCGGGCGGCGTGCTGTCGGTGACGTTGTGGAACAAGGAGGAGCCGCCCAAGTCGGTCCTGAAGCTCTATGCGACGATGGCCGCGGCGGCGCGCGAGGTCGACCCGGCCCACATGGCCAATTCGTTTTTCGTCGCCTCGTCATACCTGTCGACGGCGACCGTTCTCTATAAGAACGGCGGCTTCACGCCGGAGGAGATCGAGAAGCTCCGCGCCCACACCCGCGCGATGTCGTTCGACGAAATCTACTCGCCGGGCTTCTTCTACGATCCCTCGCAGACCGACAGCACGCTTGCCGGTTACGTCGAACAGATTTTCGGCGCGGTCGGCGACGGTCCGCCGTCGGGCGGTGGACCGTCCGCCTCGACTGGCGCGGATGACGATGCGGCGCCTTCAGGCAAGTCCGACAACGGCGTTCTGCCGGCGACGGTCATGGGCCGGCTCGCCTGGCATGCGCTGATCGCCGGCGAATGGCCCAAGATCGCGGATCGCTATGTGTTCAACACGCGGGCGCTCACCAACGATTCGCCCTACTTCGCCGCTTACGTCAAGACCGCCGACCTGCCACGCGTGCTCGACAGACTCGAACTGTTGCAGGACCAGTGGGGCTATCTTCTGATCTGGGCGACCCTCGGCGTCGCCTGCCTGACGGCGTCCGCCCTGCTCGCCATACCGCTGATCTGGGGATGGCGGACCATCTTCTCGCGCTCGCGCGGCAAGGCGCTGACCGTGCTCTACTTCGCCTGTCTCGGCGCGGGCTACATCATGGTCGAGGTCGGGCTTATCGCCCATTTCGTCATGGCGCTCGGAAACCCGACGGTTTCGGCGTCGGTGCTGATCACCGGCATGCTGGTGTTCTCGGGTCTGGGCGCGCTGACCTCGGAGCGCGCCTTGCCGCACATGCGGACGGTCATGCCGGTCCTGTTTGTCGCCGTCGGAGCCATGCTCATGGTTTACGGGTTGTTCCTCGAGCATGCGCTCGACGCAATCGGGGCGATCCCCTATCTCGCCCGCCTCGTCATCTGCTTCATTTTGATCGCGCCGCCCGCCTTCCTGATGGGCTTCCCGATGCCGGTCGCGATGACGACGCTCGGACGTCTTGGCAAGGATCACCTGTTCGTCTGGGCGTGGGGCGTCAACGGCTGCTTTTCGGTGATCGGGGCCGCGGCCGCGCCGGTCATCGCGACCAACTTCGGGCTTGCGGCGGTGATCGAGGTCGCGGGCCTCGCTTACCTATTGGCGATTCCAGCCTTTTACGGCGTCATCGCTTCCGACCAGGGTCAGAGACCAGTTAGAGGCGAAGCGCGGGCTTGAATTGATCGCAAGGCCCGCCGGCGCGCCTCATCCGCGAGGCGACAGCCGTCGCTGAGACGACACATAACAATTCTGCAACGAATTGACGACGGCGGCGGCGATTGCTGACCGATCACAAAAAATTCATAATTGCCAAGCCTTTACTTGCCAAGCGCCGCGCGGTTCGGATCGACGCCCAGC
>DATNBG010000657.1:0-2913 GCA_035572075.1 Roseiarcus sp.
GGCTGCCGGGCGCGCCGCGCCTGCCCGATAGGCGCAGAACACGCCTACGGGCCCGATGAGGCCAATTTCCTCATGCGGGCGTTCCTGCGCGCCCGGGACGCCGGATGAGGCGTCCGGCCCCGCATCCATTGGATTGGCCCGCGACCTTGTGTATGACATGAGCGAGGCGCTCGCTTGACCGAGCGGGGGTCCGGCGCCCGACGGCTAGGACTGAATCGTGCTCACGAAGAAGGGGAAGTACGGCCTCAAGGCCATGGTGCATCTGGCGGGGCTGGCGCCCGACGAACTGGCTCAGGTGGCGGACATCGCTGAAACCAATTCGATTTCGAAGAAGTTCCTCGATCATATCCTGACCGAGCTCAGGCACGCCGGTCTCGTCTACTCCAAGAAGGGCAAGGGCGGCGGGTACGCTCTCGCGCGCCCGGCCAACGAGATCCCGGTCGGCGCGATCGTGCGCGCCCTCGACGGTCCCCTCGCTCCCATTCCCTGCGCCTCGGTCACCGCGTTTCGCCCTTGCGAGGATTGCGCCGACCTCGCCTCCTGCCCGGTCCGCCTCGTGATGGTCGACGCGCGCAACGCCATCGCCAACGTTCTCGACCGTTGCACGCTCGCCGAAATGCGCGCCCGCTCGTTCGCCGATAACCGGATAACAATGTACCACATCTAGCCGGCGGATATTTATGGCTGGACGAGCCCCTCTCGTCCGCTGTTCGCCGCAGATCGGCGCGCGAGTTCCGGCAAAATTCTTCTCGCGCCTGGTCGGGTCTCAGGTTGTCGCGTGATGGTTCCGCGATGAGTTCTCCACAACGGAAGAATCATAGATCTGTTCCGGCGTGACGTCGGGCGGAACAAATGTTGGGCTGGACCAATTGTGAGGACTACGGGCGGTCGGGGATCCGCATACGGATTCGCTTCCCGAGCGCTTTCCTGGGATCGCGCAAGAGATCAGGGAGCGTGGGCGGTGGCTGCTTGGTCGCCCAGAGGTGAGCTTGAGAAAGAGGAGGCCCGATCATGCTCACGATTCTGTTGATTATCGTTTTGATTATTCTGTTGGGCGGCGGAGGCGGCTACTACGCCCATGGCCGGTATGGCGCGCCCGGATTGGGGGGCGTGCTGGGCTTGGTGATTATTGTCTTGATCGTTCTGTGGCTTGTCGGCGCGCTGACAGGCGGGGTCGGGCCGACTCACACCTGAAACAATTTGGTCGTCGGCGGGCGCGCGCGAACGCTCCATTCCTGCCGGCGGAAGATAGGAAGAGAGGAGCGGCTATGTCCGATGCGGCGGCGGATATCGATCGTCTCTGGACGCTGATCAGCGACATTCCTGTTGCGATGGTGGTCACCCGCGATGGCCGCCATATGCGCGCTCGCCCGATGGCGATGCGCCCCGCGCGAGACGAGGGCGCAATGTACTTCTTGACCGACGTTGACGCTCCTAAAGCCGATGAACTCCGGCGCAACGAGACGATTTGCATCGCGTTGGTCGACAACAGGAGTCAGACATACGTGTCGATCAGCGGTCGCGCGGACATCATCGACGATCGCGATCGGGTCGAGGACATCTGGTCGATCTACGACAAGGCGTTCTGGCCGGACAAAAGCGATCCGCGCATAAGGGTCCTGAGGGTAACCCCGGAGAGCGCCGAGTTCTGGGAAGGGGCGGGGAGGGTGGTCGCCGCTGTCAAACTGGTCGCGGCGATGGCCTCTGGCGAACGGATGAATGTCGGCGAGAACGAGAAAGTTGAATTTCCTCAGGGCGGCAAACTCGCCGATTGAAGCTCGAAGCTCGCGGCGAGCTCGCGGCGTCCGGAGTCGAATCCCGCCGTCAACCGATAAGCGCCGGGCTCGATGCGCCAGCGCCGCGCCGCCTCGTCGAAGCTCGCCAGCAGGCGCGGATCGATCGAGACCGTGACGCGCCGGTCCTCGCCGGGCTTGAGGCCGGTCCTGTCCCACCCCACGAGGCGGAGCGGGATGCTCGCGCCTTCAGGCCCCGAGACATAGAACTGCGGGATAGCCGTCCCGGCCCGCTGCCCGGAATTGCGCACCGTCACGCTGGCCGTGACCCTGGGGGCGCTCACGCTCACGGCGAGGCCGCTCAGATCGAACTTCGTGTAGGAGAGCCCGAAGCCGAATGGGAACAGGGGCTGTTCCCTGCGCTCGACGAACCATTTGTAGCCGACCGCCGCGCCCTCGTCGTAGGTTGCGGTGAATATCGCTCCGTAATGTCCGCCCCGGCCGACAGGCCCGATCGGCGCGCCGTTCGGGTCGCCCTGAATCTTCGGATGAGGCAACTGGGCTTCGCTGACCGGAAAGGTGACCGGCAGGCGCCCTGACGGGTTGACGGCGCCGGAAAGGATTTCGGCGATCGCCTCGGCGCCCATCTCGCCCGGATACCAGGCTTCGAGAACGGCGGCTGTCCGATCGAGCCACGGCATGAGCACCGGGCCGCCGGTTTCGAGCACCACCACGGTGCGCGGGTTGGCGCGCGTGACGGCGTCGATGAGGGCGTCTTGTCCGCCCGGCAGGTCGAGGCTCGGCGCGTCGGCGGTTTCGGTCTTCCACTGGTCGGCGAACAGGATGACCGCGTCGGCTTGAGCCGCCGCTTTCGCGGCCCGCGCCGGCGACGCCCCGTCGTCGAAGTCGACGCGAGCGCCCGGAAACTGGCGGCGGATCGCCTCAAGCGGCGAGGGAGGATCGAAGATCATGGCCCTGTTCTCGCCGATCTCGACCTTGGCCGCGATTCCTCCGCGCGGGACGACTTGCGACGAGCCGCCGCCCGAAAGGACGCCGCGGTCGGCGTGGGCGCCGATCACCACGAGCCGGCGGACGCCAAGGGAGAGCGGCAGCAGCCCCTGGTTTCTCAGCAGAACGATCCCTTCGCGCGCGATGGCGAGCGCGGTCTTATCGCTCGAAG
>DATNBG010000658.1:0-4816 GCA_035572075.1 Roseiarcus sp.
CCGGCTTCGAGCCTGGCCAGCGTCGCCCCGGCGACGCCGAGCGGCCTCATTGCGCGCCCGACCAGAAGGCTGGTCAAGCCGATCGCCGCGACCGCCATCAGTCCGCCGACCAGGGCGTGGTCGCGCGCCTCGTTCCAGACCTCGTCGATCTCGTCCCCGGGATCGGCAACCAGGATCAGCGACTCCATGCCCCCGTTCTTCATTGCGATTGGGATGACGGCCGTTTCGGCGGGCGCCTTGACAAGCGCGCGAAACCAGCGCGGCGCCGCAGACTCGTCGTTCGCCTCGCTGACAATCGAGGAAGCAAGCGACGGATCGCCGACACCCGCGCGGACGTGCCGCAGGTGCTGCAGGCTGGCGACGAGCGCCTTGACCTCGCCGCGATCGGGCGCCTCAGGCGACCGCGCGAGCGAGGTCGCCACGAAATCCCTGGTCAGCCGCATCGCGCTTTGCGTTTCGACGCGTGTTCGCTCGCTCGCCTGCAAAAGCACATGGACGGCGTCGACGGCGAGCCAGAGCGCAAACAGCGATGCGAAGATGAGATTGATCCGATTGCGCAGGGAAATTGAACGCCACATCCGTCGACGCCTTTTTTACCCCTCACCGTTGATTTTGCCCGGGGGCTTGTCAATGGTGGCGCGCCGGCCCGCATTGTCCCCTTGCCGCGCGGGGCAGGTTCGGCGGGTCGGCGCTCGACAGGGAGTTTCAGCGGTTGCGCGTCCTCATCATCGACGACCATCCGATCATCGTCTCGGGGTGCCGTGCGCTCCTCGAGGGCGAGGGAGACATCGAGGTCGTCGAGGCGCAGGATGGGGCGGCGGGTTACGCCGCCTATTTCGACCTTAAGCCTGACGTCGCGATCATCGACATCAATCTACCGGGATTTTCCGGGCTCGAGCTCCTGCGCCGCATCATCGAGCGGGCGCCGGACGCGCGCCTCATCGTCTTCAGCATGAATGACGATCCGATCGTCGCCGCGCGCGCCATCGAGGCCGGCGCCAAGGGCTATATCGCCAAGAACGACGATCCGGCCTTGTTCGCTGGCGCAGTCAAGCTGGTCGCGAATGGCGGCCGCTATCTGCACCCTGAGATGGCGCGGCGGATCGCCTTTCTGCGCGCCGATCCCAGCCCCGACGCGATCTCGAATCTAAGCGCCCGCGAACTCGAAATCCTTCGCCTTCTGGCGGCGGGACGCACGATGGCTGAGATCGCCGACGCCCTCGACGTCTCCTACAAGACGATCGCCAACAACTGCACCCAGCTCAAGCAGAAGCTGGGCGCGCGGTCGGCCATGGACCTCATGCGCATTGCCCTCGACGGGCGGAGCTGAGGGCCGAGAGGAGACGCGGGAGACGCGTTCTCCCGCGCTGCGCTCGCCTTAGGGGCTGAACGGGTGCTTGGCCGAGTCGCGCTGGGCGACGACTTCCGCCGGCGTCGGCTTGCCGCTGACGGCGCGTTCGATCGATTCCTTGACGGCGCGATAGTTGAAGTCGTGGATCTTCTTGTCGTCGGCCGCGTCCCAATGGATGAACACGCCGACGCAGATAAAGAGGTCGTCGGCTTCGGCTGCGGGAATCGTGCCGTCGGCGACGCTGTCGGCGACCGCCTTGGCGACCGCATGCTGCGCGGGCCCGAACATCTGCACCGCCTGCTTCGCGCCCTTGATCGTCACCTTGTTGAACAGGACCGTGTGGGGCTTGGTCGCCAGATTGGGCGCCAGAACCGCAAGAAGGGACGTGAAACCGTCCTTGTTGTTGGTCAACGCGTTCGCGAAAGCGCTCTCCGCCGCGCTGCCGCGCGGACCGATGATGAGGTCGATGTGGGCGACTTCATTGCCGTCGCCGACCAGCGATTCGCCAACCATGAGCTTATTGATCTTCGCCATGCGAACTTCCTCCCTCGGATCAAGCCAAACCACGTCGCCCCCCGCCCATTGCGGAGGCGGACTGGCTATCCTTGTTGTCAGCATCCCGCCCAAGGGCAGGATCGGTTGGCCGGATAGTCGCTGCAACTCAAGCATCGTTGGCGCTCAAGGGCAAGATGGCGGCTCAGCTTTTCTCGCCGCCAAGGGATTTGAGAGAGGAGGCAAAGAGAGTGGCCACCGTCAGGTCCGCGCTCGTTCCGGGGTTGACCCCGCGCGATTTGAGCGCCGCGTCCCAGTCCATGAGCCTGCCCTCGATCTCATGCGGATGGCGAGCCGCGGCGAACGCGCGCCCCCAGTCCGCCGCCTCGCGGCGGACCGCCTCGGCGGCGCTCGCGCCAAATTTCCGCGCGATATGCGTGTCGGGGATCGCGCCCAGAAACGCGAGATAGACGGCGAGCGCCGGCCAGCGCGCATCGCCGTGCCGTTCGCGGGCCGCGGCAAGCGCCGGCAGGCCGAGGGCGAAAATGTCCTCGTAGGCGGTGACATACTGCCGTGCGATCCGGTCCCGCTCCGCCGCCTCCGCCATCGCTTCTCTGAGGGTCGTCGCGGCGGGGGCATTCACGTCGTGCCGGGCGACGCGTCCGAGGCCGCCGGGATTGGCGGCGGCAATGGCCGCGAAAACGTCGGCGGCGTCCGCCTGGTCGAGTCCATCGAGGACAAGCGCCAGCGCCGGGCGCAGGGCGCTGCCGCGAGCCTCGGCGGCCGCAGCCAGCGGCGCGCTGAGAAGGATGATTCCGAGATTGGTGTTCTGACCGACCGCCTTAAGGGTCGCCTCGACCGCGGTGCGGACGCGGGCTCCGACCCGCGCGCCCCTGGCCGCAACCCAAGCGGCGCTCACTTCCGCGCTGCGAACGAAGTCGGCAACCTGCATGCCGTGGCCGGCCGCGAACCGATGCACGTTGCCGGGCTTCAACGCGTCGAGCTCGGCGAGGCACGCCTCGACATAGGCCGCCGCGATGCGGCCGTCGTAACCGCTCATCGGGCGCGCCGCTTCAGGGCGCAGCGGGAGAGCTCATCCATCAGCGCGGAAGCGATCGCTTCGGCGATGTTGCGCTTGCTCACCCTTTGCAGGCCGCTCCATGCCGGCATGCTGTTGACCTCGAGCACGGTCGGCGCGCCGTCGGCGCCGACCATAACGTCCACGCCGGCGATCTGAGCGCCGACCGCTTCCGCCGCTTGAACGGCGAGACGCTCCATCTTCGGATCGCGCGCGACGGCCAAGGGTTCGCCGCCCTGCTTGACGTTGGTGATCCAGGTCGAGGCGCGGCGCATCATCGCGGCGATCACCCGACCGCCCAGGACGAACAGCCGGTAGTCGGTGAAGTCCCGCCCTCCGTTCGTCTGAAAGCGCTGGAGATAATAGACGCCTGCGACCTCTTCGGGGCGCGGCAAGTCGTCAGGGCCTCGAATGAGCCGCAAGCCCTTCCCCTGTGCGCCGAACAAAGGCTTCAGCACCAGCGGCCCGCGCGAGGCTTCACGTTCGACGAGGGCGCGCGCGGCTTGAGGCTGCTCCATCGTCCAGGTCGGCGGCGTCGGCAGGCCGGCGCGCGCAACGAGGAAACTGGTCATCGACTTGTCGACGCAGCGCTCAATCGCGCCCGCATCGTTCCAGACGAGGACGCCGAGTCCCTTAAGCGCGTGCAGAACGCCGAGGCGTTTGGTGACCGCTTCGAACGAACCCGCCGACATCGTGCGCACATGCACCGCGTCGGGCAATCGCGCTCCCAATCCGGGCAGCGTGAGCCCGCTTGCGCTTTTGGTGTCGAACCCGCAGGCGGCGAGATCGATGCGCTCGACGCGGGCGCCGGCGGCGGCGAAGGCCGCCTCCATCTGGCGCGCGTGCCAGTCGCGTTGATCGCTGACGAGAAGAATCGTGGGGGCGTCGGCGCGGCTCGCCGCCATCTCAGGCGAACGAGGCATCGAGCATTTTGTGATGCAGGGCGCCGCTATGAAAACTCTCCCCGCTCTCGATCGCGGTGACGATGACCTCGGCCGGAGAGAACAGCATCGGATCGATGGCGTAGAAATCGCCCTTGAAGCGCTTGAAAATCTCGGCGAACGGCGCGCCGAAGTCGCGTGAGGCGCGGCTGGGAAGCGACTCGGCGAGCCCCTTCGCGTCCGCGGCCGGGCCGGTGACGAAGAGCTGGACGCGTCCGCCGTAAATGATCGCGTCGTTGGTGCGGCCCATCGCGGCGACAAAATCGGGATGCGGAGGGCTCAACGGCGCGGCGCCCATGCCGCCCGCGACGCGGCCAAGCGGGAACTTGAGCTCATGCGCCTTGTGCAAGGCCACTTCCAGCACACGCGCAACCACCTGCGTCGCCCCGGCCAGACTTTGCGTCGGGGCGTAGATCACGGTCAGGGCCGAGGGCCTGACCCCGCAATCGTGCGCGACCTTCTCCACGATCTCCGGCGGCGGCGGACGCCCGCTTTCGATGATGAGAGCAGCGGAATTGGCTTCGTCCCGATAGCCGATGTCCTTGAAGATCGCCTCCTTTTGCGCCAGCGCGCGAGCAGGTCCCGAGCCCAGGGCGAAGAACGCATGCCTGCCTTCCCCATGGGCGAGACTCCAGCCCGCATATTGGCTGCCGAGGCAGGCGATGACCGGCTGCGGCGAATGAACGGCGATTGTCCAGGGCCAGCGCGGCGTCGCGCTGTCCGGGAGAAGCCGCGCGGTCCCCAGTCCGCCCATACAGATTTCCGCGATGCGCAAGCCCGCTTCGACGCCGCCGCGATGGCCGGCGCCGGCGTCGATCACGGTTTCCCCGAGCGGGCCAGTGGCGACGCCGAGGTTCAATAAGGTCGCGTCGCGCCTGAGCGCAGCCGTGAGTTCGGCGGCGCGTCGATTGACGCTCAGGGTTTCGCCGTTGCTCAATGAGCCGCCTCCCGCAC
>DATNBG010000659.1:0-6306 GCA_035572075.1 Roseiarcus sp.
CGCTGATGACGCCGATGGCGGTCTGCAGACGAGGATGGGTTCGGGCGGGTTCGTCATCGCGAGGACCCCCGGGTCTTGGCCCGGGGGGACGCGGCGATCCAGAGGCGCCGCTTATGTCCGTCATCCCTGGATCGCTTCGCTTACGCTCGCGATGACGGCGCCGGTTCGGGCAGATCGCATGGCGCGTTGATCCTTGTTGTCACTCATCGCCTTCGGCCGGCTCATCGCTCTCGCCCTGATTGGCGCCGGGCGCCCACAAGATGTCCGACCTGCCGAAGTCGTTGGCGGCGCGCGCGGCGACGAACAGGTAGTCGGACAGCCGATTCACATAAGCGAGCGCGGCCTCGCCGACCTCCTCGCCCTCGATCGAGGCGAGCGCGACCATCGCCCGCTCCGCCCGCCGGCAGACCGCGCGCGCCTGATGAAGCGCGGCGGCGGCCGCCGTCCCGCCCGGCAGCACGAACGAGCGCAGCGGATGGAGCTTCTCGTTGAGCGCGTCAATGGCCTTCTCAAGCGCCTTCACCTGAGACGGCGCGACCCGCAAGACCGCCCCCGGCGCCTCGTCCGCCCGCCGCGGGAGGCATAGATCGGCGCCGAGGTCGAACAGGTCGTTCTGGATTCGCTGAAGCATCGGCTCGATCGCGAGATCGGCGGCGTCGCCCGCATTCTGCACCGCAATGAGCGCGAGACCGATGGCTGAGTTCGTTTCGTCGACGTCGCCCATCGCGGCGACGCGCGGGTCGCTCTTTATGCGCCGCGATCCGTCGCCGAGCCCCGTCTCGCCCTTGTCGCCTGTGCGGGTGTAGATGACGTTGAGCTTGACCATGTTTTTCCCGCGTCGGCGGGCGCCGACCGTTCCCGTCGCCTCCGCGTAGCGCGGCGAAGCGCGTGCGTCCACTTCGGCCCGGCTCAGTTGACCCGCCGGTCGCGCCCTTTCCAGTAAGGCTCGCGCAATTCGCGCCTGAGGATCTTGCCCGAGAGGTTGCGCGGAATCGCCTCGACGAAATCGACCGACTTCGGCGCCTTGAAATGCGCGATGCGTGCGCGCGCCCAGGCGATGATGTCGGCGACGTCCTGCGGCGCTCCGGCCTTGAGAACCACAATCGCCTTCACCGCCTCGCCCCAGTCATCGTCGGGGACGCCGATCACGGCCGCGTCGGCGATGGCGGGATGGCCGAAGAGGGCGTTCTCCACCTCGGCCGGGTAGACGTTCTCGCCGCCGGTCACGATCATGTCCTTCACGCGGTCGTAGATGAAGACATAGCCGTCCTCGTCCATGTAAGCCGCGTCGCCGGTGCGCATCCAGCCGTCGCGGATCGCGGCTTCCGTCGCGTCGGGCTTCATCCAGTAGCCCTTCATGACCACGGGGGAGCGGATCACGACTTCCCCGACCGCGCCGCGCTTCACTTCCGTTCCGTCCGCCGCGACGATCTTGAGCTCGAGACCCGGCCAGGCCCGCCCGCAGGAGCGCAGCTTGCCCTTGGCCGGGTCATGATCCGCATTGGGCAGGAACGTGCCCGCGCCGCAGGTCTCGGTCATGCCGTAGAGCTGGACGAACTCGCAGCCAAAGCGGGCGCTCGCGCGCCTGAGCAGATCCTCTGAGATCGGCGAGGCGCCATAGGCGAGCACCCTCATGGCGGAGAGGTCGGCGCTCGCGATCCCTGGAGAGAGCATCAGCATGTGAATGAGCGCGGGCGCGAGGAACGCGCCATTGACTCGCTCCTTGCCGATCGTATCGAGAATGAGCTGAGGCGCGGCGTCCTTGAGGATCGCCGAGCGCGCGCCGCTCGCCATCGCGATCAGCGCGACATTGACTCCGGCGACGTGGAAGAACGGCATCGCCGCCAGCGCCGTTTCGCCCGGTTCGTAATTCAGCCCGCTCGTGGCGGCCACGAGCTCGAAGACCGCGAGGTAGTTGCGGTTGGTCAGCCGAACCCCCTTGGGGAGGCCGGTGGTGCCCGAGGTATAGAGCTGGATCACGTCGTCGTCGGGGTCCGCCGCGAGCCGGGGATCGTGCGGCGGCGCGGGGCCGACCCACACGTCGAGCCGCTCGTAGCCTTCGCGGTCGAAGCCGAGCGCGATCATCCGGGGCTTCGAGGCGGACGCGGCGACCGCCCGATCGGCGAGGTCGACGACATCCGGGCCGACGAACATGATCCTCGCGCCGCTGTCCTCGAGGAGGCGGGCGATCTCCGGCGCCGCAAGGCGATAGTTGAACGGCGCCAGCGTCGCGCGCGCCTTGCACGCGCCAAGCAGGATGGGCAGGAAATGATCGTCGTTCTTGCCGAGATAGGCGATCCGCTCCTGCGTCCGGACGCCCGAGGCGATCAGCGCGCCCGCGACGCGCGAAGCCATCGCGTCGACCTCGGCGAAGGTCGCCGTCCGGCCCTCGAAGAAAAGCGCCTGCTCGCTCCCGCGACGGAGCGCCTGCGCGCGCGCTATGTCGGCCATGCTCGCGACGCCGTCGAGCTCGACCATCGCGTTTCCCCCGGGCCACGCGGCGTCGCGCACGAAGGCGGCTTTCGCCCGCGGCCGGAATCGCAACAAACCTGTTGCTTACGGCCATTATGCGCATCTTGTCCGCCCGTGCAATCGGCGGTCTGACGCTAACGGTCCCCGCGGCGGCGCAGAAACGCCTCGAAGGCGGCGAGGGTCGCTGCGGAGACGTAATGCTCGATCCCCTCCGCGTCGGCCTCCGCCGCCTCGCGGGGCGCGCCCACGGCGATGAGGAGATCGACCACCAGGCGGTGGCGCTCGCGCGCCCTCTTCGCCATCGCCGCCCCGGCCTCGGTCAGAAAAATGCCGCGGTAGGGCCTGGCTCGCGCCAGGCCCTCGCGCTTGAGGCGGGCGATGGTCTTGCTGGCGGTGGGATGGGCGACCCCCATTCGCCGCGCGATGTCGGTCGTCCGCGCCTCGCCAGTGGCGGCGATGAGATCGGCGATCAGCTCGGTGTAGTCCTCGAGCATCGAGGCCGAGCGGGCGAAGCGCGCCTTCAGGAACCGGTCGGCCTGGGCGGGCTCGGCGGCCAGCGGCGCATCCGCGGAAGTCGGCTCCTTGCTCCGCCTGGCGGCGCCCAAATCGGCCCTCGTTTCGCGGCCCGTGCGCTGGAGAATCGCGCCGGCTCATTATGCAGCCTCGGCTGCAAAATGCAACCTCGGTTTCGCCGCGGGCCGCGTTCAGCCTCCGCGCCTATTTGCAGCCCATTGACTATGCCGTAGCAACGGCTACATTATGCATGCAAGGCATAAGGGCTCGGAGTCGGCGATGAGCGGCGCAGTCGCGCGCGAAAGCATGGGGGACCGGACCGCCGCCGGTATCCGCGCGGTCGTGGGCGCTCGCATTCGCTGGCGGCGCCCGCTTCTGCTCGCCAGGCCCGCGGCGTGTCCGACAGCCGCGCACGATCGTCCAAATCAATTCGCGGTTTGAGGATCAGATGTCCGAGATCCAGCTCTCTCCGCGGTCGAACTGGGGCGTTTCCTGGCTCGATGACGACCGGGAGCCGAGCCTGCCCGAAGTCAACGCCACCGTTCGCGTGCCGAAGGCGGCGGTTTGGTTCAGACATTTTTTTGCCTTCCTGGGCCCGGGCTACCTGGTCGCGGTCGGCTACATGGACCCGGGCAACTGGGCGACCGACCTCGCCGGCGGCGCCTCGTTTGGCTACACGCTGCTTTTCGTCATCCTGCTGTCGAACCTGATGGCGATTCTGCTTCAGGCGCTCGCCGCCAGACTCGGCATCGTCACCGGACGAGATCTCGCTCAGGCTTGCCGCGCCTACTATCCAAAGCCGGTCAATTTCGCGCTGTGGATCGCCTGCGAACTCGCGATCATAGCCTGCGACCTCGCCGAGGTCATCGGCACGGCGATCGCGCTGCAACTCCTGTTTCATATTCCGTTGTTTGCCGGCGCCGTGATCAGCGGGCTCGATGCGTTCCTGCTTCTCCTCCTGATGAACAAGGGCTTTCGCTTCCTCGAAGCCTTCATCATCGCGATGATGACCGTGATCTTCGCCTGCTTCGTCGTTCAGATCGTGGCGGCGTCGCCGCCGGTGGGCCAGCTGGTTCACAGCATGTTCATTCCCTCGCCCGAAATCGTGACCAACCCGGCGATGCTCTATGTCGCCATCGGCATCATCGGCGCGACCGTCATGCCCCACAATCTTTACCTGCACTCCTCGATTGTGCAGACGCGCGACTATGAGAAGACCGCCCGAGGCCGGCGCGACGCCATCAAGTGGGCGACGGCCGACTCGACCATCGCGCTGATGCTGGCGCTGTTCGTCAACGCGGCCATCCTGATCGTCTCGGCCAAGGCGTTCCACGGCACGGGCCACCAGGACATCGCCGATATCGGTCAGGCGTTCGAGCTTCTGTCGCCTCTGCTTGGCCTCGGCATCGCCTCGACGCTGTTCGCGGTCGCGCTGCTCGCTTCGGGCGTCAACTCCACCGTCACCGCCACGCTCGCCGGGCAGATCGTGATGGAGGGCTTCCTGCGGCTGCGGATTCCGCACTGGGCGCGCCGGCTCATCACGCGGGGCCTTGCAATGATCCCTGTATTGATCGCGATCGCCCTTTATGGGGAAAAAGGCGCCGCCAACCTCCTGGTCCTCAGTCAGGTCATCCTGTCCATTCAGCTCCCCTTCGCCGCCATACCGCTCGTGCAGTTCGTGTCCAGCAGGAAGAAGATGGGCGCCTTCGCCATTGGACCCTGGTTGTGCGCGATCTCATGGATCGTCACGGCGATCATCCTGGTCCTCAACTTCAAGCTGCTCTTCGACACACTGACCGGCGCGGGCGGCTGAGGGCCGCCCCGCCGGTCAGTGAAGGGCCTCGCCGCCGAGATGCCGGAGCTTGTCGGGATTGCGCATGACATAGACGCCGGCGATCTTGCCGTCGGCGATCTCGAGCGCGGTCGTCTGCACGCCGTCGCGCTCATTGGTGACGAAACCGGGCAGGCCGTTGATGAAGCCATAGCGCACGCTGAGCGCCGGCTTAACCGAGTAGCGGCGGGCGAGAGCGATGTGAAACCGCATGACGTCGTCGACGCCCGCCAGCGGCCGCTTCGCCGCAGGCCTCTTGCCGCCCCCGTCGGAATAGAGAACGACGTCCGCCGCGAGCAGCGAGCGCAGCTTATCCATGTCGCCGCCGCGGGTCGCGGAATAAAACGCCGCGGCGATCTCGAGGCCGTGCTCCCTGGGCACGGAAAAGCGCGGACGCGCGGCGCGCACATGCGCGCGCGCCCGGGCGGCGAGCTGGCGGCAGGCCGCTGGATCGCGGCCGATCGTCTCCGCGACCTCCTCGAAGCCTGCTCCGAATACGTCGTGCAGCAGGAAGGCGGCGCGCTCGAGGGGCGACAGGCGCTCGAGCGCCATCATCAGGGGGAGCGTGACGTCGTCGACGCCGTCGTCATCCGTTTCGACCATGGGCTCGGGCAGCCAGGGGCCGATGTAGGTTTCGCGCCGCCGCCGCGCCGACTTCAAAAGGTCGAGGCAAAGGCGGGTCACGACCCGGCGCAGGTAGGCTTCCGGTTCGAGAACGGCGCCGCGGTCGGCGTCGAGCCAGCGCAGGAACGCGTCCTGCACCACGTCCTCCGCGTCCGCGACCGATCCGAGCATGCGATAGGCGATCCGGATCAGCCGCGGACGCAGCGGATCGAAGCTGAGGGCCGCGTCCTCGCCTGACATGGCCGCCGTCACGCCGCCCGGCGCTGCTCGAGCGGATGAACCGTGCGGAAGCCGACGTTGATCCGGTTCCAGCCGTTGATCGCGACGATCAGAAGCGTGAGCTTGACCTGCTCCTCGTCGCTGAACTGAGCCTTGAGCTTCTCATAGACATCGTCGGGAGCGCGCGTCTCATGCAGCACGGTGAGCGCCTCGGTCCAGGCGAGCGCCGCGCGCTCGCGATCGCTGTAGAGCGGCGAATCGCGCCAGGCGTCGAGCAGATAGAGACGCTGCTCCGTCTCCCCCCGCTTGCGCGCGTCGGCGGTGTGCATGTCGAGGCAAAAGGCGCAGCCGTTGATCTGGGAGGCGCGGGTCACCACGAGGTCCATGAGACTCGCCTCGAGGCCGCATTCGTGAAGGCCTCGGCTGAAATCGAGCCACGCCTTCATGGGCGCGGGCGCGGCGGCGAAGGCGTTCAGTCTCGGGGTCATGGTCATCTCCTTGCATTGAAGGGCGTTCGAGGACATGACGAGATGGGCCCGCCTCATGTGACATGGAACGAGGAAATTTTCATGGCGCCCGCCCTTGCGCCTCGAGCCTGGCGCGCAGCGCCTGATTTTCGGCTTCGAGCGCTTCGAGGCGTTCGCGTA
>DATNBG010000660.1:0-3022 GCA_035572075.1 Roseiarcus sp.
TGTCGAAAACGTACTCGGCCTCGCGCTGGCTTCCGAGCGGGATGTCCGGGGCCATCGGACCTTCGGTCCTGACCCCCATGAGGGCGACGCGCGCCGCCTTCCACGGCTTCTTCACCGCATCCTTGACAGCGGTCGCCTCGAACCCGCTGTGGACCATGCAGTCGGCGCATTTCTCATAATTGCCGACCCCGTAAGCGTCCCAGTCGGTCTCCTCCATCAGCTCCTTGAAGGTCTTCGCGTAGCCTTCGCCGAGCAGGTAGCAGGGGCGTTGCCAGCCGAAGATCGTGCGCGTCGGGTTGCCCCAGGGCGTGCAATGATAGGTCTGGTTGCCGGCTAGGAAGTCGAGAAACAGCGACGACTGGTTGAAGGCCCATTTTCGCGCGCGATCCCCCCGGCGGAACACGGCGCGGAAAAGCTCCCTGGTCGTCGAGCGGTTGAGAAAGTGCTGCTGGTCGGGGGCGCGCTCGTAGGCGTAGCCGGGGGAAACGGTGATGCCGTCGACGCCGAGCCTGGTCGCCTCGTCGAAGAACGCGGCCACCCGCTCAGGGTCGGCGTCGTTGAAGAACGTGCAATTGATGGTGACCCGGAAGCCCTTCGATTTGGCCAGTTTCAGCGCCGCCACGGCGCGATCGTAAACGCCTTCCTGGCAGACCGACTTGTCGTGCATCTCCCGGTCGCCGTCGAGATGAATCGACCAGGTGAAATAGGGGCCGGGCTGGTATTGATCGATCTTCTTTTCCAGGAGCAGCGCATTGGTGCAGACGATCGCGAATTTCTTGCGGGCGACGACCCCCTCGACGATTTTCGCCAGGTCCTTGTGCAGGAGCGGCTCGCCCCCGGCCATGACCACAACGGGAGCGCCGCATTCATCGACCGAGGCCAGCGCGTCGTCGACCGAAATCCGCTTGTTGAGAATGGCGTCGGGATAGTCGATCTTGCCGCAGCCCGCGCAAGCGAGATTGCACCGGAACAACGGCTCCAGCATCAGGACTAGCGGATAGCGCTTGCGCCCGGCCAAATGCTGGCGGACGATATAGGCGCCGACTCTGGCGACCTGTCTTAACGGTATGCCCAACGTTCGATCCTTACCAAGCCAGATTGAAAGGGTCCGGCGGACTCAATTGACGAGCTCCACCGGCAGACGAAAACTCACCGTCTCCGCCGGACCGTCGAGGGCGGATATTTCCGACGGCGCGATCGCCGACAAGGCGCGAACCACCTCCTCGACGACAATCTCAGGCGCGGATGCGCCAGCCGTCACTCCAACCACGGCGGCGCCGCGCACCCATTCCGGGTCGATTGCGCCGCTGCCGGCGACCAGGTAGCTCGGAATCCCCGCCTCGTCCCCGATCTCGCGTAAGCG
The DNA here is from genome assembly GCA_035572075.1 of Roseiarcus sp. GTDB lineage: Bacteria > Pseudomonadota > Alphaproteobacteria > Rhizobiales > Beijerinckiaceae > Roseiarcus. The sequence goes on from DATNBG010000660.1 coordinate 1,364, forward strand.
GTTGGAGTTGGAGCTGTTGGCGGCGCCCACGACGATGATGACGTCGGCGACCCGGCACAACTCACGCACCGCGGCCTGCCGGTTCTGCGTCGCGTAGCAGATGTCGCGGACATCCGGACCCACGACGTCGGCGAAGCGGCGATGCAGAGCGGCGATCACGCCGCGCGTATCGTCGACGCTGAGCGTGGTCTGGGTGATGTAGGCGATCGGGGTTCCGGCCGCGATCGGAAGCTCAGCCACGTCATGCTCGTCCTCGACGAGATGCACCTCGCCGTCAATCTGCCCGAGCGTTCCCTCGACCTCGGGATGCCCATCGTGGCCGATGAACACCAGGACCCGCCCCTGAGCGATATATCGCCGCCCCTGATTGTGCACCTTGGTGACCAGCGGGCAGGTCGCATCGATGGTGGGAAGCGATCGCGACTTTGCTTCGGCTTCAACTTTTCGCGACACGCCATGGGCGCTGAAGATCGTCACCGCTCCCGCCGGCACGTCCTTGAGCGTCTCGACAAAACGCGCGCCCTTCGCCTTGAGCGATTCAACGACATGGCGATTGTGGACGATCTCGTGGCGCACGTAGACCGGGGCGCCATGCTTGGCCAACGCCCGCTCAACGACGTCGATCGCCCGGACGACGCCTGCGCAAAACCCGCGCGGCTGGGCCAGAATGATCTTCATCCGCTTACCTTCTCGGCGGCGCCCGACGGGTTGGCCAGCCGAGCCTGACGCCGAATTCCGAAACGAATTCCATACGCTGCAACATATGTCGAGGCAAGGCTGTCGCCGCGGGCCCGCCATGAAGACGACGTGTCGGCGACTCACCCGTGCCACGCGGCGACGGTTTTCAACGCCGAGAAACCGTAGAGCGCCTCGAAGCCCTTTTCGCGGCCGTGGCCCGACTTGCCGACCCCTCCAAACGGCAGTTCGACGCCGCCGCCCGCGCCGTAATTGTTGATGAACACCTGGCCCGACTTGAGCGCCTTGGCGAGCCGCATCTGCCGCCCTCCGTCGGATGTCCAAACGCCGGCGACAAGACCGTAACCGGTCCCGTTGGCGATTTCGATCGCCTCGGCCTCGTCGTCGAAGGGGATCGCGACCTGCACCGGGCCGAAGATTTCCTCTCGCGCCAGGCGGTGGGCGGGGGCGACATCGGCGAACAGGGTGGGCGCGACATAATGGCCGAGCTTCGGCGCGCCCTCGACGATCTTGCCCGTCGCGGCCGTCTTGAGATCGGCGCCCTCGGCGAGAAATCCGGTCACGACCGCCTTCTGCCGCTCGGAGATGAGCGGCCCGACGTCGAGATCGGCGTCGGCCGGGCCGACCTGCAAAGCCTCGTAGCGCGCCGCCATCCGCTCGACGACCTCGCCGTAGCGCTTCCGCTCGACGAGAATGCGCGAGGCGGCGGAGCAGGTCTGGCCTGCATTCTGGACGCCCGCGTTGACCAGGAACGGCAGCGCGCGGTCGAGGTCGGCGTCGGCGAACACGAGCTGGGGCGATTTGCCGCCGAGTTCGAGCGTCACCGGCGCGACGTGGCGGGCGGCCGCCGCTTGCACCAGCGCGCCAACCGCGACCGAGCCGGTGAAGGAAAGATGCCTGACCCGGGGATGGGCGGCGAGCGCCGCGCCCGCTTCTTCGCCAAGGCCGGGCACGACATTGAGC
>DATNBG010000661.1:0-7469 GCA_035572075.1 Roseiarcus sp.
CCTGCAGCGACGGCCACATCATCGTCGCCGCGGGCAACGACGGCCAGTACCAGAAATTCGTCGAAGCGGGAGGCCGGCCGGAACTGGCGCGCGACCCGCGCTTCGCCACCAATCCCGCGCGGGTCGTGAATCGCGTCGAGATGGAGCGGCTCATCGTTGAAAAGACCCGCTCATGGAAGCGCGACGATCTCCTCGCCGTACTGGAAAAGGCGGTCGTTCCGGCCGGGCCGATCAACACCATCGCGGACCTGTTCGCCGATCCGCAGTTCAACGCGCGGAGGATGCAAATCGAGCCTCAGGGCGCGGCTGGTCTTCGCACTCCGATCCTGATGAGCGAAAGCCCGCTCGCGCTTGAGCGCCGCTCGCCCAGGCTCGGCGAGCATCAGGCGGAGGTGTTGCGCGAGATTGGGCTCGAGGGGGACTGATCTGCGGCTTGACGGCGCTTGAACGCGGGCGGCAAATCGAACCCATGAGCGCGATTCGGAACGTCTGCGTCTATTGCGGTTCGGGCGTCGGCGCCGATGAGCGCTTCGGCGAGGCGGCGGAAGCGCTGGGCCGGGCGCTCGCGGCCGAGGGGGTGGGCCTCGTCTATGGCGGCGGAGGCGAGGGGCTCATGGGGCGCCTGGCGCGCGCGACGCTGGCCGCCGGCGGCCATGTGACCGGCGTGATCCCGAGCTTCCTCGTCCGCAAGGAGCATGCGCTGACCCAGGCCCAGGAGATGCTGGTGGTCGACACCATGCATCAGCGCAAGCAGGCGATGTTCGACCGGGCCGACGCCTTTGTCGCCTTGCCGGGCGGGATCGGCACGCTGGAGGAGCTGGTCGAGCAATTGACCTGGGCTCAGCTCAACCGCCATGCGAAGCCGGTCCTCATCGCCGACATCGCCGGCTTCTGGCGCCCGCTGATCGCGCTCTTCGCGCACATGCGCTTCGAAGGCTTCATCCGCGACGGGTTCGAGGCGCGCTATCTGGTGGCGGAAAAGATCGACGACGTGCTGCCGATGCTGCGAGCCGCCGCCGGGCGCCGCTCGCTCGAGCGCGAGCCCGAGGCCGCGGGCGCTCGCAACATGTGACGGAGGCGATCGATGACGGGACCGATCCTCAAGATGGCGTTCGCCGCGGGGCTTTCCGGGCTTGCCGCTCAGCCGGCGGCGGCTCAGGGCGCGAAGCTGAAACCCAAGGCGCCGGCGGGCGCGTCCACCGTCACGGTGATGGTGACCAACTCGCGCAAGTCCGATCTCGTTCAGCTTCAGGCGGCAGACAGCGGCTCGGTCAGCTGGAAGAGGGTGCTCGGCCCGCTCAAGGCCGGCAAGCAGGCGGAAGCGAGCTTGCCCAAGCCGTTCAACTGCCGCGTCAACCTGCACGGGACCTTCGCCGACGGGGAGTCGATGGACGCCTCCGACGTCGACGTCTGCCAGCAGAAGACGCTGAACCTGACGGACTGAATTGCGCCCCCGGGCCTGGGCCTGAGGGCGCAGAGGGAACTTACTTCTTGCCGAACAGCTCGGCGACATATTCCCAATTGATGAGGTGATCGACCCACGCCTTGAGGTAATCGGGCCGGCGGTTGCGGTAGTCGATGTAGTAGGAGTGCTCCCACACGTCGACGCCGAGGATGGGCCTCGCGCCATGGACGAGCGGATTCTCACCGTTCGGGGTCTTCATCGCCTCGACCTTGCCCCCCTTCACGGCGAGCCACGCCCAGCCGGAGCCGAACTGGGTCGTCCCCGCCTGGATGAAATCCTCTTTGGCCTTGTCGATCGAGCCGAACGAATCCTTGAGCGCCTTTTCGACCTCGCTCGGGATCTTGCTTCCGCCGGGCTTCATCCACTTCCAGAAATGGGTGTGGTTATAGTGCTGGCCCGCGTTGTTGAATACCGCGGCGTTCTTGCCGAACGAGCCCTTGACGATGTCCTCGAGCGGCTTGCCTTCCCATTCGGTCCCTTTCAGCGCGTTATTGCCGTTGTTGACATAGGCGAGGTGATGCTTGTCGTGGTGGAATTCGAGGGTTTCCGCCGACATATAGGGCTTGAGCGCGTCATGCGGATAGGGCAGATCGGGCAGCGTGAAGGCCATCGGGAGGCTCCTTGGGAGGTTGGGGGCGAAACGGAATTCCGTTATTCATGACGCCACCATGGGGCGAAATTTAGCCCCCCGGCGCCGGCGCCGCAACTGCGAAGGCGGGCGCGCCTTGAGCCGCCCCTCGTGTGACGTGTATTGAGCGGGATTCGGGCGGAGGAACTTTAAGTGCATCTGACCAATGAGCGCATGATCGTCATTCTCGTTGTCGGCGCCGTCGCCGGATGGCTGATCGGCAAGGCGCTGCGCGGCAATGGCTTCGGGCTTGCCGGCGACGCTGCGATCGGAATCGTCGGCGCGCTGGTCGGCGAGTGGCTTCTGCCGCGTCTCAACCTCCATATCTGGGGTGGCCTCCAGGGCATGGTCATCGACGCGGCGATCGGGGCGGTCGTGCTCCTGGTTGTTCTGCGCTCGGTCGGGGCGAGCGGATGGGGAGGGGCCCGGTAGCGGGAGGATCGATGTTCAAGCATATTCTCATTCCGACAGACGGTTCGGACCTGTCGCTGAAGGCGGTCCTCTATGGCGTCAAGCTCGCCAAATCGTGCGGAGCGAAGGTGACGGGGCTCACCGTCGCCGTGCCTTACCGGGTGGTGGCGGTGGACGCGGTCCTCATTCCCCTGGACGAAGCGGACTACGAGGAGCGGTCGCGCAGCGCCTCCGACAAGGCGCTCGAGCAGGTGAAGATCGCGGCTGACGCGGCTGGCGTGACATGCGAGACGGTGCGGGAGGTGCACGACCAGCCCTATCGCGCGATCATCGACGCCGCGCAGGCGCTGAACTGCGATCTCATTGTGATGGCCTCGCATGGGCGGCGGGGGATCTCGGCTCTGCTGCTCGGCAGCGAAACGGCCAAGGTGCTGACCCACTCGACCGTTCCGGTGCTGGTCTACCGCTGATCCGCCGCGGCTTGAGGCGGCTCGACCCGCTCCACCCGCAAGAGCGATCCGTCCTCCACCGCCACCACTCTGACCTTCGCGCCAGCCGGGCAATCGTCGCCTTTCACGCGCCACGAAGAGTCGCCGACCCGGATGCGGCCGTGGCCATGAACGATCGCTTCCTCGACAAGGAAATCCGATCCGATCAACGCGTGCGCCCGGCTTTGGGGCAGCGGGCCCGGGCCCGCATGAAGGGAGCCGTAGATGTCGCGGCCAATCATCACCAGCGCGATGACCAGGGCCCCGAACAGAAGCAATTGGGTGGTGAGATCGAGGCGCACGAAATAGGCGATCGCGCCGACGATCGCGGCCGCCGCGCCGATAAAGATGAGGAACGCGCCCGGCGCCAATGTCTCCGCCGCGCATAGGATGAGTCCGCCGACGAGCCAGAGAAGCGGACCGAGATGGGTCGAGAAGAACGAATCGAACAAGGCGGCTCCTCAACCGCCCCACGGCGAGGGTCCGGCAGGCGACGGATTGGCCTGCGTCGCGCCTTGGGGCGCGGCCGGCGCCGGCGAGTTGGGGACGGCGCGCGAGGGCCTACGCGCGCTGAGCGCGACCTCGCTCACGGCGGTTTCGCCGAACGCGCTCGCTGCGATCTGGCCGATGCCGCCAAGCGTGCCGGCGAGCGAGGCAAGCTCCATCGGGACGATGAACACCCTCTGGTTCGGCGCCTGGGCGATCGCCTGGAGCGCGCGCACGTATTTGTCGGCGACGAGATAGTTGATCGCCGCCGGATCGCCCTGGGCCGTCGCCTCGCTCACCAGACGGGTCGCGGTCGCCTCGGCCTGAGCCGAGCGCTCGCGCGCCTCCGCCGCGCGAAAGGCCGCTTCGCGCTGCCCCTCCGCCTCCAGCACCACCGCGGCCTTGCGCCCCTCGGCGCGGGTGATCTCCGCCTGCCGCTGGCCCTCGGCCTCGAGGATCATCGCGCGCTTCTCGCGCTCGGCCTTCATTTGCCTCGCCATCGAATCGACGAGGTCCTTCGGCGGCTCGATGTCCTTGATCTCGATCCGCGTCACTTTCACGCCCCACGTCTCCGAGGCCGCGTCGATCACGCCCAAGAGCCGCGCATTGATGTCGTCGCGATGCGACAGGAGCTGGTCGAGGTCCATCGACCCCATGACGGTGCGGATGTTGGTCATCACCAGGTTGAGCAGCGCGCGCTCAAGGTTGGCGACCTCGTAGGACGCCCGCCGCACGTCGAGCACCTGGTAGAACGCGACGCCGTCGACGGCGACCGTCGCATTGTCCTTGGTGATGATCTCCTGGCGGGGCACGTCGACCACCTGCTCCATCACATTGAGCTTGCGCCCGATCGAGTCGATGTAGGGGACGATCAGGCCGAGGCCGGGCGTCAGGGTCTTGTAATATCTGCCGAAGCGCTCGACGGTGTAGTTGAAGCCCTGCGGCACCTGCCGGACGCCCATCAGCACGGTGATAACGATGAACGCGACGACGACGATCGCGAAGACGCTGACCCCCTGGATCATCGACCAATCTCCGTTGCTATGCCGCCTGCCCGAATCGCCGCCGCAAGCGCGTGCAATTTAGCGACAAACAGAGAACGCCGCCACCGCCCCCTCGTGCGGCTCCCTGCTTCAACCTTCCGCTGCGTCTGGTCGGCGAGCGCCGGGGCGAGCCCCGACTAACTGCCAAGCTCCCCTCGGGCCTCGTCCTGAGGAGCGCCGAAGGCGCGTCTCGAAGGGCGATCCAGAGGCGTACGACCGGCGCCGCCCGCTGGATCATCCTTCGAGACGCCCGCGTAGCGGGCTCCTCAGGATGAGGCCAGTGGATGAGCCCCGGCAATCCGGCCCGGCCCCGATGGCGTCGCGCTGCTAATCGACGGCCTCGAGTCGTTGCGAATCGTCTCCATCGCCATGGCGGGCTGTCCCGTCCGCTCAGGCGGCTTCGGCGCCTCTGCGGGCCAGTTCGGCGGCGCGGCGGCGCGCCTGGAACCTTCCCAGCTGCTGGTCCAGGATGACCCCGATCAGGATGACGCCCCCCATCACCGCGTAGTTGAGCGAAGAGGGGATGCCGAGCAGGTTGACGAGGTTCTGGAGTTCCTGCAGCAGCACGACCCCGAGAACGACGCCGATGAGCGACCCCTCGCCGCCGAACAGCGAGCAGCCGCCGAGCACGGCCGCGGCGATGGCGTAGAGCTCATAGAAATTACCCTGCGAAGATGGCGAGATCGAGCGCGTATACATGGCGAAATAGATCGCCGCGATCGCGGTCAGCACCTGGCAGATAACATAGGCCCAGATGATGATCCGATCGGTCCGGATGCCCGAAAAGCGCGCCGCTTCCTCATTCTTGCCCACGGCGTAGAGATGGCGCCCGAAGACGGACCGGTGCAGCACGAACCACATGACGAACGCGACGACGAGCAAGGCGATGAAGGTGATCGGGACGCCATGGATCTTGCCCGTGGTCAGCCAGTCGAGCGCCGGAAAGTCCTGCCCGAAGCCAAAACCGGCCGTGGCGTCCTGCGTATAGAACCGCGCGATCCCGCGATAGAACAGCAAGCCGCACAGGGTCACGATAAACGGCTGCAGTTTCAGCTTGGTGATCAAAAGGCCGTGGACGAGCCCGACCACGACCGCCAGCGCGAGCATCAGCACCACCGCCAGCGGCCAGGGGACGCCTCTGGTCGCGACGAAGTCGACGAACAGCAGCCCGACCAGCCCGATCATCGAGCCGACCGACAGTTCGATCCCGCCGGTGATGATGACGAACGCCTGCCCGATCGCCGAGAGGCCGAACATGCCAACGAGGTTCGAGGTGTTGGAGAGGTTGATCGGCAACAGGAACCTCGGGTTGAGGATAGTCACCACCACCCCAACCGCCAGGATGAGAATCAGAAGACCAAAGTCTTTTTTGGTCATGCGGTTCCTGCCAGGTTTGCCGTTTTGCCCACTGCGAGAAGCAAGACATTCTCCTCGCTGAATTGCTCGCGTTCCAGAATGCCTGAAATCGCGCCCTCGTGCATGACCGCGATGCGATCGGAAACCCCGATCACCTCTTCCATGTCGCTCGAAATCATCAAGACCGCGACCCCGGCGTCCGCCAGCTCGCGCATCAGGCGGTAGATTTCGGCCTTTGTCCCGACGTCGATGCCGCGCGTCGGCTCGTCCATAATGATGACCTTGGGCTCCATGGCCAGCCATTTGGCCAGCACCACTTTTTGCTGGTTGCCGCCTGAAAGGGAACTCGCGAGAGTCGTCAGCGTCGGCGTCTTGATCGCCAGATTGGTCCGCTGGATTTCCGCGGTTGCAGCCTCCATGCGCTGCGACACCAGGAAGCGCCTCGCATGCGCTTTCAGGTTTGGGAGCGAAATATTCTCGACGATCGGCAGGCCAAGCAGGACGCCCGCGCCCTTGCGGTCTTCCGGCACCAGAAATATGCCGCGCGCCACCGCGTCGGCGGCGGACGAGAGCGCAACAGGCGTCCCGTCGATTTCCAGTCTTCCGCCCAGAATCGGATCAATGCCGAACAGGGCGCGAGCCAGTTCCGTCCGACCCGCTCCGACGAGGCCCGCGAGCCCCAAAATCTCTCTTTCGCGCAAATCCAGGCTGACCGGGCGCAGCGGGTAGGTGGTTGTCTGCACGGCCCGGGCCGACAGCCTGACCTTACCCGGCGCGACCTTCGGCCCCCCCGTACGCGCCTTGAGGTCGCGACCGATCATCAGCTTGACCATGCGGTCATGTGAAATCTCGGCCTTGTCGAGAGTCCCTGCCAGTTTCCCGTCGCGCAACGCGATGACGCGGTCGGCGGCGCGTTCGATTTCATGCAGCCGGTGCGAAATGAAGATGACCGCGATTCCCTCCGCCTTGAGGCCGGCGATGACGTTGAGAAGCTTCTCGGTTTCCGCCAGCGGGAGGCTCGAGGTCGGTTCATCCAGGATCACCAGCCGCGCCTCCACTGAAAGCGCCTTGGCGATCTCGACCATCTGCTGCTGGGCCAGCGACAGGCTGGAGACCGGCGTATCGGGCTTGAAGTTGGCGCCAAGCCGTTCGAGGAGCGGCGCCACCTTGGCGCGCTGGGCGCCTCGGTCGACAAACCGCATCCAGCCCCAACTCAGCGGCTCGCGTCCGATAAAGACGTTGCCGGCGACATCGAGATTGTCGAACAGATTGAGTTCCTGGTGCACGAAGGCAATGCCCGCGCCCATGCTGTCGGCAACCGAGAGCGCATCGTGGGCGACGCCATCTATCCCGATCTTACCGCCATCGGGGGCGATCACGCCGCCCAGTATCTTCATCAGGGTGGACTTGCCCGCCCCGTTCTCGCCCACGAGGCCGATCACTTCGCCCCGCGACACCTGCATGGAAAGCCCGCTCAGCGCCTGAACCCCGGAATAGGCTTTGCGCACATCGGTCAGCGTAAGGAATGGCGCCGGCGCCTCGGCGCCGCTGGGGTGAGGCTCTGGACTTTTCATGATCGCTCGGAAACAGGC
>DATNBG010000662.1:0-2825 GCA_035572075.1 Roseiarcus sp.
CAGCGCCGCCGGGTCGAGCATCGGCGCTTCAACGAAGGCTTCATGCAGTTCGCATCGACCTCGCCGTTCTATCCGCTGTTCGCCTCCCTCGACGTCGGCGCGCAGATGATGAAGGGCCGGTCGGGCGAAGTCCTTTGGGACGACACGATCCGGCTCGGCATTGAGTTGCGCAAGAAACTGCGCGCCGTCCGGCGCGAGTTCGAGGAGAAGGAGCGCGACCCGGCGCGCCGCTGGTTCTTTGACCCGTTCGTGCCTCAGCGCGTTGCGATCCGGGACGCTGCGGTCGAGGGAGCGACCCACGACGTGGCGTGGGAGAACGTGTCGACCGACCTCATCGCCCGCGATCCGCGCTATTGGGCGCTGAAGCCCGGCGAGCCGTGGCACGGCTTCGCGGCGCTTGAAGACGGCTTCGCGATCACCGATCCGGCCAAGCTCACTTTGCTCACCCCCGGTTTCGATCGGGCGACCGGAGCTTATGAGGCGCATGGCGTGCCGGCTCCGGTCGTCGCCCAATACTTGCGCGAGAACCGCGTGGTGCCGGAGAAGAACGATCTCAACTCGCTGCTCTTTCTGCTGACGCCGGGCGTCGAGTCGAGCAAGGCGGGCACGCTGGTCTCGGCGCTGGTCGCCTTTAAGCGGCTCCACGACGACAACGTTCCGCTCGAGGACGCGATGCCCGAATTCGTCATGAAGCGCCCGGCGCGCTATCGGGGCAAGCGGCTGAAGGACTTATGCGCTGAGATGCACGCCTTCTTCCGCGCCGCGGGCGTGAGCGCGCTGCAGCAGGCGCAATTCGCCGCGAGGCATTTGCCGGAAGCGGTCATGACGCCGCGCGAGGCCTCGCGCCATCTGGTGCGCAACAACGTCGACTATCTGCCGCTGGCCGAGCTCGACGGCCGCATCGCGACCACGCTCTGGGTGGTCTATCCGCCGGGGATCGCGACCATCGTCCCCGGGGAGCGGTTGACCGAGCGGGCGCGGCCGATGATCGACTATCTGAAGGTGTTCGAGAAGAGCGCCAACGTGTTCCCGGGGCTCGAGGCGGAGATCCAGGGCCTCTATCGCGAGGTCGACGAGAGGGGAGGGATCCGGTTCTATACTTATGTCGTAAGGGAGTAGGCTAAGTTCCTGCCCCCCTTGCGGGGGTCGAGCCACCATCGTCATCGCGAGCGCATGCGAAGCGATCCAGGGATGAAGGCCGAGGCAGCTGCCCTGGATCGCCACGTCGCTTCGCTCCTCGCGATGACGGGCCTTAGCGCAGCGATCCGGGGGTCGTCGTTGACGAAAGGATTGCGCGCCGGCTGGGGCCGCGCGATATACCGGCCAAGCCTCCATTGCGGGGCGCGGCCTTCCGGGTTTGCAAATGGACGTCAAAGCCGAACACGCGCCGAGCGAGGCAATGAACGACCGTCGGCCCGTGCGAGTGCGCAACTCGCGCGATAGCGACGTTCCCGCGATGCTCGCCATCTATTTGCACCACATCCGGCGCGGCGTGGACGCGAGCGTCGAGGGCGATTTCGAGACTCCCGACGCCGACGATCTCAAGCGCCGCCGCCGCTCAATGAACAACCGCAAGATGCCGCATCTGGTCGCGGAGCAGGCGGGAGAAGTGGTCGGCTACGCTTATGCGGCGCCGTTCCGCAAGCGGCCGGCCTATCGCTATACGGTCAAGCATTCGATCTATGTGCGCAGCGACCGGCTGCACTCAGGGATCGGGCGTCAGCTGATGGCCGCGCTGATCGACGCTTGCGCCGCCGCGGGCTTCCGTCAGATGATCGGTTATATCGACGGCGCCAACGTGGCCTCGCTCAAGCTGCATGAGGGATTCGGCTTCCGCCAGGCCGGTTTTCTGCCGGCGGTCGGCTTCAAGTTCGGCCGCTGGACGGATTCGGTCATGATGCAGCGCTCGCTCGGGCCGGGCGCGACCGAACCACCGGCGGCATGAACGGTTCGGCGGCGCGCGGGCGAACCGTCGAGACCCCGCATTTGGCGTGCGAAATGATGAAACGCATCGGCCTGGCGCTCATTGCGCCCGTTTTCCTGCTCGCCCATCCGGCGGTTGCGTTCGAGCGGCCGGCCCCGCCACAGGTTTTGTTCGGCGACCTCTTTGCGGACGTCCAGCTCGAGCACGTCTTTCCCGATGGCAAGGACTTCGCTGACGCGACGGCGAAATCGCCGCCGCCCGAGATTGTGGCGCTCTACCATGCGCGAAAGCCGAATTCGCTCGAGGGCCTGAAGCGATTCGTCGCCGCGCATTTTAACTTGCCGGCGCAAGCCGACACGCCGGAGGCTGCGCCGGAAGAGGTCCCGATCCGCCGGCACATCGACGCGCTCTGGACGCTCTTGACCCGCGACGATCCGATTGTGCCGCCCTATTCCTCGCTGCTGCCGCTGCCGCGCGCTTACGTCGTGCCGGGCGGCCGGTTCCACGAGCTTTATTACTGGGACTCGTATTTCACCATGCTCGGGCTCGAGGAGAGCGGGCGGCGCGACCTGATCGAGGACATGGCGCGGAACTTCGCCTATCTCATCGACACATACGGCCATGCGCCGAACGGAACCCGCACCTACTACCTCAGCCGTTCGCAGCCGCCGTTCTTTTTTGAGATGCTCGGACTCCTCGATCCTGCCGATCCCGCGGCGGCCTTTGCCCGCTATCTCAAGGAGCTCAAGACGGAATACGCCTATTGGATGGAGGGCGCGAACGCGCTTAAGGCGGGCCAGGCGCACGCCCATTCGGTCGCGCTCGACGACGGCGCGATCCTCAATCGCTATTGGGACGCGAGCGACAAGCCGCGCGATGAATCCTTTTCCGAGGACGTTGA
>DATNBG010000663.1:0-3926 GCA_035572075.1 Roseiarcus sp.
GCCGCGATCCGCGCCCAGTTGATGGAATTGACGCCGGTCAGGCGCATCTCGTCGCGAAAGGCGAGATCGCCGAACAAGTCCTTGACGATGCGCTGACAGTCGTCGAACGAGCCCTGAATCGCGAGCGCATGCACGTTCGGCCGGTCGACCGTCGTCATCTGCCGGCGCTGCACGTCGGAGACGCGGCCTTGCGGGTAGAGGATGAAGATTTCGACCTCGGACTGCCCGGCGAACGCCTCGATCGCCGCGGCGCCGGTGTCGCCCGACGTCGCCCCGACGATCGTCGCCCGCTCGCCGCGCTCGCGCAAAATCCGGTTCATCGCCCGGCCCAGAAACTGCATGGCGAAATCCTTGAACGCCAGCGTGGCCCCGTGGAAAAGCTCGAGGACGAACAGGTTGTCGTCGAGTTGGGCGATCGGGGCGGCCGCGGCGCGGCCGAAGCCGGCATAGGCGGCCCTGCTCAGCGACTCGATTTCGGCTGGGCTGAAGTCAGGCTCGACGAAGGGCGCCATGACCCGCGCAGCCGCTTGGGCATAGGGAACGCCCCTCAAGCCCCGGATGGCCTCAGCCGGAAAACGGGGAACGGAGAGCGGCGCATAGAGGCCGCCGTCGCGGGCGAGCCCCGCGAGGAGCGCGTCCGCAAAGCCCAGCGCCGGCGCGGCGCCGCGCGTCGAAACATAGTGCACGGGTGAGGGAATCCTTGGCCGGTCCGGTCGTCGTCTAGCTCAAATTGGGTCAGAGGGGAACGGCGGCGGACTTGGCCGCCGAATGGGGCCAAAACAAGACCCGCCGGGGTGCGGACATACGCGCCGCGAACGCAGAGCCGATCCAAAATTCGCACTTGAAAAAGCCTCATGACTTTCCGTAACCTGACACAATGACAACAACCTGGCCGGGGGCGGCCGGGCCATCCATGGGATCGCGAGGGATGAACGCGGCGTTCAGGGCTTTTCTGCGCAGACTGATTCGCAAGGGCCACCTGGAGGTGGAGACCTCCGACGGCGTGATCGAGACGTTCGGCGACGGCTCGGGGCCGCCGCTCGGAGCGAAGATTGTCGATCGCGCGGCGGAACGGCGACTGATCCTCAATCCGTCGCTGGCGTTCGGCGAGCTCTACATGGACGGGCGGGTGGTCGTCACCAAGGGCAGCCTCTACGAGCTGCTGGAGCTCGGCGTGCGCAACTTCGCCGCAATCGAGAGCACGCCCTGGGTCACGGCGCTGAACAAGGCGCGTATCGCTTTTCGCGGCCTGCACCAGCGCAACCATCGGCGCAACGCCCGGCGCAATGTCGCGGCGCACTACGACCTCGATCAGCGCCTCTATAATCTCTTCCTCGATTCCGACCGCCAGTACTCCTGCGCTTATTTCGAGCATCCCGGCCAATCGCTCGACGACGCGCAAGCGGCGAAGAAGCGCCATATCGCCGCCAAGCTGCTCATGAAGGACGGCGCGAGGACGCTCGACATCGGCTGCGGCTTCGGGGGGCTCGCGCTCTATCTCGCCGGTGTCGCCGGCGCCAGGGTCACCGGGGTCACTCTATCGACCGAGCAGCACACGGTCGCGACTGAGCGGGCCAAGCAGACGGGCCTCGCCGACCGGGCCGAATTTCGGCTGCAGGATTACCGCGACGTCGGCGAGACCTTCGACCGAATCGTTTCGGTCGGCATGTTTGAGCACGTCGGCGTGAACCATTACGACGAATTCTTCACCAAGGCCCGCGCGCTGCTCAAGGACGATGGGGTGATGCTGCTCCATTCGATCGGCCGCAACTCCGTCCCCGGCGTCACCAATCCCTGGATTCGCAAATATATTTTCCCCGGAGGCTACATTCCGAGCCCCTCCGAGGTGCTGCCGGCGATCGAGCGGGCGGGCCTCTATGTGACCGACATCGAGATTCTCCGCCTGCATTACGCCGATACGCTGCGCGCCTGGCGCGAGCGCTTCATGGCGCGGCGGGACGAAGCGAAAAAGCTCTATGACGAGCGCTTCTGCCGCATGTGGGAGTTCTATCTCGCGGGCGTGGAAACCTCGTTCCGCATCGACGCGCACATGGTGATGCAGATTCAGATCGCCAAGCGTCAGGATTCCGTTCCGCTGACCCGCGACTACATCGCCGAACAGGAGGCGGAGCTTCGCCGCCGCGAGGCGGCCCGCCTTTCGGTCCGCCACGCCGCCGAATAGGGATCCCCGCTCGCGGACGATGGGCCGGCGGGCCGGCCTTTCCAAGGAATTTTCTGATTTTCCTTTACATGAAGAGTCGCCTTTGGTATTCTGATCCTGTCGCGCGAAGGAGCGCTTCCGAAGAGCCCGAAGCGGCCGCGCCGCCCGATGCGGCGCGATCTGGCTCTTAACGATAATAACATATATTATTAGTGAAATACGGTCTGCGCGAGACCGAACGAGAAAACGGCGCCGAGGATTGGGAGCGCCGAAAATGGCGCCGCAACCTCTTGAAAAGGCTCGATTCGGACTCGGGAATGGCGCCCCCAGGGCTCAACGATCATTGCCGTTGTCGACGGCATAGGTCACGCGGCTGGCCGGTGAATTGCATGGGCGAAGCCTTCGAGGTAAAAGCAAAAAGGATCTGTAATGGCTTCGAGGTACGCAGGATGCTCACACGCGCCATGGTAGGGCCTCGGCCAGTCCCGCTCGGGTCAGGGAGGCGCACCGGTTGAGCGTGCTTGCGACAGAGGCCTCGGCGAGGGTCGCCGAAGCGCGCGGCGGACTCGATCTGCCCCGCCGCGACCTGTTCCTTTGGATTTGCGCGATCCTCTTCTTCAATCAACTGCTTGCGGGGCTGAGCGAACTGCCGCCGGCGGCGCCCTGGCGCCTCGTCTCCGATCTGGCCGGCGGCAGCCTTTTCCAGATCATGGCGTGGTACGCCATATTCCGCCTCCTCGCCGCGAGCGATTCGAAGCCGGCGGCTGGAATGAGCGACATTCTGATCGCCCTGGCTCTCTGTCTCCCTCTTTTTCTCCCCACGACCCGGACCATGAAGGTCCTCGCGCTCGCCGCCGCCGTTTTTTTCTGGCTCCGCGGCCGGGGCGACCCGAAGCTGCGCTCGGCCGGGATCGTGCTCGGCGCGCTCGCGATCCAGGAGTACTGGGGGCATATCGTCTTCGATCTCTTCGCCCTTCCCCTGCTTCGGGCGGAGACCGCGGTCGTCGGCACTCTGGCGCAGGCTCTGCGGGCCGGAACCGTATGGCAGGGCAACGTCATCACCGCGCCTTCGGGCTTCAGCATCATCGTCTATTCCGCCTGCTCTTCATTCCACAATCTTTCGCTTGCGATGCTCTGCTGGCTGACCGTCAGCAGGCTGCGCAATCAGACATGGCGGCGCCGGGACCTCCTGACCGCGTGCGCGATCGGCGCGGCGATGATCGCGTGCAATGTCACGAGGCTCTGCCTCATGGCGTGGGGTCCTGACCTGTACGAATATTGGCATGACGGACCGGGCGCCCAGATTTTCGCCGCCGGCGCCTCCGCGATGGTCCTCGCGTTGAGCCTCTACGGGTCGCGCCCGGCGAGTCGGACGATATGAGGGTCTGGGCGCACGCGCTCTTGGCCGCGGTCCTCGTCGGCTCGCTGGTCAGCCGGGAGCGATCCGCCGAGGCGCCGGTCGACAGCGCTGGCCTCGAATCGGCCGCGGTGAGCGTCGCGCGCGCCCAGGGCCTCGCGTTCCGCGAATACCGCGAGAGCGACACGGACTGGGGCCGCACCATGGCGTTCGACGTTCCCGGCTGCTCCGCGCCCCTGCTGGCGACGTGGAGGCCGGCGACTTTCGAAGATCAGGCGACCGCGCAATCGGCCCCTCGGCGGGGCTACGGGCGCCAATACGTCTATTTCGATCGGAAGTGGAGCCATCCAAATCGGTGGGCCGTCTCCATTCAGAGGATGAAATACGGCCTCCTCGCGCTGTTCGGCC
>DATNBG010000664.1:0-4720 GCA_035572075.1 Roseiarcus sp.
GCGGTCACCATGACCCGCATGATGATCGCGCTTTGGTATCACCAGGCGCGGCCCAAGACGCTGCCGATATGATCGACGTTGCCGATATGAGCGGGGCCAAGCGCAAAACGGAGCTTGCGGCATGAAACTGCTTCGGCTCGCGCCCGAGAACACCAAATTCGGCTTCATGCGGTTCCGCCGCGTGAGCTATCCGCTGTCGGCGCTCATGTCGATCGTCGCGGTCGTCATGTTCCTGTTCGTGGGCATGAATTTCGGCATCGACTTCGCCGGCGGCACCCAGGTCGACATGCGCGCCAAGAGCGGCGCGGCCGATATCGCCGCGGTTCGCGCCAAGGCCGAGGGCCTCGGCGTCGGGCCCGTCGAAGTGCAGCGGATCGGCGGGGAATCGGATGTCATCCTCAAGCTGAACGTGCAGCCGGGCGGCGACGCCGGCCAGCAGACCGCGATCGCCAAGCTCAAGGACGCCTTCGGCGCCGATTACGAGTTCCGCAGCGTCGATTCGGTCGGCCCAACCGTGTCGGCCGAGCTCGTCCAGCGCGGAACGCTCGGCGTGGTCGTCGCCATCATCGCGGTCCTCACCTACTTATGGTTCCGCTTCGAGTGGCAGTTCGCGGTCGGGGCGATCATCGGCACGATGCACGATCTTTTGCTGACCGTCGGCTTCTTCTGCGTCACCCAGCTCGAGTTCAACCAGACCTCGATCGCCGCGATCCTCACCATCGTCGGCTACTCGCTCAACGAGACGGTGGTGGTGCTCGACCGCATCCGCGAGGTGATGCGCAAATACAAGCGCCTGTCGACCTCTGAAATCATCGACATGTCGATCAACGCCGTGCTGCCGCGCACCATCATGACGGCGACGACCGTCTTTCTCGCGCTGCTGGCGCTGTTCTTCCTCGGCGGCCATGTCATCCGCTCGTTCTCGGCGGCGATGATTTGGGGCATCTTCGTCGCCACCTATTCCTCGATCTTCATCTGCTCGCCGATGCTGATCTACATGGGCGTGCGCGCCGACACCTTCGACAGGATGAGGGAAAAGGAAATCGCCGGCGCGGATGTGAAGAATGTGAAGGCGAAGGAGAAGGCGTGAGCGAGGCCGAGCCGCGGCCCGCGTTCGCGCCCGGCAGCCATCCGATCGCGGCGCATGGGGCGCGCGCCTTCGCCTTCGCCGGCATGCGGTGCGAAGGCTCGATCCTCGCGACGCCGAGGGGCGTCCGGGCGCTCGCCGCGGCGAGCGTCGAGGCTCTCGACACGATCACGCTCGCGCCGCTGTTGTCAGAATGCGCCGAGAGCCCCGGCTCGATTGAGTTTCTGGTGGTTGGGACTGGCGAGCGGATGGCGCCGGTCCCGAAAGCGCTGCGAACCGCGCTCGCCCGCGCGGGCCTTCGCTTCGAGGCGATGGCGACCGGCCCGGCGCTGCGTGCCTACAATGTGATGCAATCGGAAGGCCGCCGGGTCGCGGCGGCGCTCATCGCCGCGCCGTGACCGCGCGCCGCCCGCCGGGCTTGGGCCCGCTCGCGGAGGCCAACCAATATTGCGCCGCGCTCGCGCGAGCGCGGGCCCGCGATCAGTGGCTCGGCGCGCTCTACGCGGATGAGAGCGTTCGCGGCGCGCTGTTCGCGCTGGCGGCGTTCGACGCCGAAATCCGTCATGCGCTGAAGCGCGCGCGCGATCCCAATCTGGCGGCGGTGCGGCTCGCCTGGTGGCGCGAGGCGATCACAGGCGAACGGGTAGACGAAGCGGCCGGCGCCCCGGTCACGCTCGCGCTTGGCGCGGCGATCGACGCCTACGCGCTGCCGCGCGCCTGGCTCGAGGCGATGGTCGACGCGCGGCTCCAGGAGATCGCGCCGCAGGACGACTTCAACCTGGCCGCTTTCCGTGGCTTCGCCGACGAGAGCGAGGGCGCGCGGCTGAGGCTCGCGGCGCGGATCGCGGCCGGCGGAAAGGACTTCGATCGGGCGGACGCGCACGCGCCCGCCGGCATGGCGCTGGCGCTGACCAGGCTGCTCGTCGAGCTGCCGTTCAAGGCCGGATCGACGCCGACCCTCGTTCCCACCGACGTCGCCGCCCGCCACGGGGCGAGCGCCGCCGATTTCGACGCCCGCCGTCCAAGCCCCGAAGTCATTGCCGCCTGCGGGGAACTCAGGGCCCTGGCGCGCGATGAGCTCGCCGAGGCCGAGCGCCGGCTCAAGAGCGCAAGCCCGGCGATCCTGCCGGCATTCATCCCGCTTGCGCCGTTGCGACTCGATCTCGACCGGCTCGACCGCAACGCGGACCATCCGTTCGACGCCGTGAGCGAGCCGTCGCCGCTGCGCCGGCAATGGGCGATCTGGCGCTGGGCGCGGACGTGGTGAAGGCGCAGGCCGCGGCTTCGCATGGCTGAGGATAACGAGCACCGATTTGGCGAATGCTCCGGTTTACTCGTTGTTGGCAATCCGGAACGCCGCCTACACTGCCCCCATGCGCGCAACCTCCAGCCTCGGCGGCGTGGCCGCGATGCTCGCCGCGACCGCGTCTTTTGTCGTCGGCGACAGCTTCATGAAGCTGACGACGGCCGATCTGCCGCCTTTCGAGGTGCTCTTTTTGCGCGGCGTCGCGGCCAGCCTCGCCTGCGGCGTCCTGGTCGTTCTGCTCGGGGACCGGCGAGCCATTGCCTCCGCGCTCGACCCGCGTGCGCTCCTCCGAGCTGCGTGCGAGACGCTGAGCGTGCTCTGCTACATCATCGCGCTATCCCGGATGCTGATCGCGGATGCGATCGCCATTCTTCAGACCGCGCCCCTGATTCTGATCCTGGCCGTCGCTTTCCTCATGCGCGAGCGGGTCGGCGCGGCGCGGGTCGCGCTGGCGCTGGTCGGCTTTGCCGGCGCTTTTCTGGTCGCCCAGCCGGGGCCTGCCGGGATTTCGCCGGCGGCCCTGTTCGCCTTCGCGTCCGCGGTTTTGATCGCCGCGCGCGATCTCGCCGGACGAGCGGCGCCGGCGCACATTCCGGTCATGGTCATGACCTTCGCAACCAACGTGACGGTGATGCTGGCGTCGGGTCTCATGTCGCGGGGCTTCGAGAGCTGGCGGGCGCCGGCCGGCTGGCATCTCGCCTTTCTCACCCTTGCGGGCCTGTTCGTCACTTTCGGCCATGCGGGCGTCCTGCTCGCCTATCGGCTCGGCCGGCCCGCGGCGGTAGCGCCCTTCTTCTATAGCTTCGCGGTTTGGGCGGTGCTGTCGGGACTGGTGGTCTTCGGTGCGCTGCCGAACGGGCTCGCGCTCGCCGGGATCGCTCTCATCGTCTTGAGCGGCGTCGCCATCGTTCTCGTCGACCAGCGCCACGGCGGCGAGATCGCCTTGACGGAAGCGCTATAACGGGAACTGCTGGGGCCGGCTCTACAGATACCGCGCTCCGGCTTCGTCCGCGAAGCGACTCGGCTCCCCCTCCCAGACGATCCGGCCATGTTCGAGCACATAGACCCGGTCGGCGTGCGGCAGGGCGAAGGTCACATTCTGCTCGCCGAGCAGCACGGTCATGTCCGTCGTTTGCCTCAGCCGCTCGAGCGCCTTCGAGATCTGCTCCATAATGACCGGGGCGAGGCCAAGCGTCGGCTCGTCGAGGATCAAAAGATCGGGCTTCATCATCAGCGCGCGCGCAATGGTCAGCATCTGTTGCTCGCCGCCGGACAGGGTCGCCGCCGTCTGGCCCTGGCGCGCCTTCAGGATCGGGAACAGACCGAACAGCCATTCCCGGCGGTCGCTCCTGTCCTTGTCCGCGAGCCTGTGCCCGCCCATGTCCAGGTTCTCGCCGACCGTCATGGCGCCGAACAGATCGCGCCCTTCCGGCGACTGCACGACGCCTTCACGCGCGATCATGGCCGCCGTCCTGCCCCGCAACGGTCGGCCCTGCCGGCGAATGTCGCCCGAATAGGGGACGAGGCCCGAGACGGCGTTGAACAAGGTGGTCTTGCCGGCGCCGTTCAGCCCGACGACGGCGACGAACTCCCCTTCATGCACATGGAGCGAAACGTTCTCCAGGGCCTGCGCCTTGTCATAGACGACGCTCAGATTCTCAATCTCGAGAAATGGAGTCTGAATGTCGCGAAACGCGGACTCGGGCCGCGCCGCCGTCTCGAGCCCGCCGCCCAGATAGACCTCGCGCACGGTCTCATTCGCCATCACCTCGGCGACCGTGCCCTCCGCGATCTTTTCGCCGACATGCATCGCGTAGACCCGGTCGACCAGCGCGGACATGCTCTTCACGTTGTGATCGACGATGAGGACGGCCCGTCCATCGTCGCGCATTTCGGTAATCAGCCTGGCGAAGGACGCGGTCTCGCGCGCGGTCAGGCCGGCAAAGGGCTCGTCGATCAGCACCACCTGCGGATCGCGGGCGATCGCCTTGGCGATCTCGATTCTTCGCAGGTCGGCGAAGGGCAGCGTCGCGGGGCGGCGGCCCAGCACGCCGGTCAGTCCGACCCGCTCGGCGATCGCGCGCGCTCGCGCGTCGTCAGCTGCAGCGGGAAGAACATCCATGAGCCGGTCGGGCAAAAGCCCGAGCAGAATGTTCTCGAGCACCGTCTGGCGGTAGAGCGGACGCGAATGCTGGAACACCATGCCGACGCCGAGTCGGGCGATCCGGTGCGGCGGCCAGCCCGCGACCTCCCGGCCGTCGACCCGAACCGATCCGGCGTCGGGCCGCTCGACGCCGAGGATCGATTTCATCACCGTCGACTTGCCC
>DATNBG010000665.1:0-6885 GCA_035572075.1 Roseiarcus sp.
ACGCCGGCGGCGCCGAGATCTATGCGCAGACGATCGCGCGCGCCAGCCGACTCTTCATTACCGAAGTCGCGCTCGACGCCGAAGGCGAAGCGCGCTTCCCGCCGATCGACCCTGAACACTGGCGCGAAGTCAGTCGCGTGAAGGGAAAGCGCAGCCTGAGCGACGAGGCCGACTTCGCCTTCGTGGAGTATGAGCGGAGAATGTGAGCGCTCCCCCGCTCGCGGTCAGAACGCCACTCTCACCCCGAAACCGCCGTGGACAAAATTCCCCGCCAGCCCGCCCGCGGTGCCGAGCAGGAACGCATCGACCACCACCCGGTCGGTGACGCGGTAGCCGAGGCGCGCGCCATATTCGAACCAGGCGGAATCGGCGATCGCGCCCGGGGCGAGCGTCCCGAACTCGAAGATGTTGAACGGCGCCCCCGCTCCGGCCCCGAACCCGTAAGCGACCGCCGCGCCGACATTGGCCTCGATATTGCCATTGAAGAGGTGCGTGTACTGCACGCCGAACCTGGTGGTGTTGAGCGTCGCGAGGCCGTTGGGAACGGTGGCCGGGAATGGATTGATGGCGGTCATCTGCTCGCTGTAGCCGCCGGTCTGCATCCAGCTGCGGCCAAGGTCGACGTAAGCCGCCGCTTCGTCGATCGGGGTTAGGCGATCGACCCAGCCGGCGCGCCCGAACAGTGAGGCCTGGCGGTCGATCGCGGAGGCGTAGCCGTAACCCGTGGTCAGACCGTTCGGATAGACGCGGCTATAGTTGACCTGCTCGTAGGGGGTGAGGCCCGCGCCGACTTCGAGGAACGGGCGGCTCCGCCCCCAGTTGTTGAAATCGTAGACGAGCGCGCCCGCGACGGTCGGCGCGTTGTACACGGTGATGCCCGAGGCGGACCATTGATTGTAGGAGAGGCCGCCGAGCAGCGTGAGGTTGTCGCTCAGTCTCCACCGGCCGGAGCCGCCGAGCGCGAACGAGCCGATCGAAGCGAACCCGCCGCCGCAGCTCGAACACGAAATCTGCTGCGTCGCGCCGAGGAGGAGCGAGCCCAGCACCCGGTTGGTGATCATCTGGGATTGCTGCGCTTTGGCGACGCTGTTGATGGAGCTCGTCAGGCCCGCGACCGTCGCGGTCGGCGAGGACACCAGAAACCAGGCGCCCCCCGATTGATCGAGCGTGTACTTGAAGCCGCCCGCGATCGGCGTGTTGGCGAGCGAAAAGGCGTTCGCGGCGATGGCGCCGCCGTTGGTCGCCATGACGATCGGAATGCCATTGCCCGATGTCTGTCCGCCGAGGCCGCCGGCATTGTTGATCGTCAGAAGCGTCGAGCCGGTCGCCTTTCCGCCGTTGACGATGATCCGGTCCCCGGCCGAACCGGACCCGCCGAGCGCGACGTTCATCGCGATATTCGCGCCATTGCCGACATAGTTGGTCACGGTCAGCGTCTTGAACGCGCCGCCCGCGCCGGGCGGGGCGAAGACGACGATACTGTGGGCGACGCTCAGATTGGTGACGGTCGAGGATCCTGTCAGATTCCACGTCGTCCCGTTCGTCAGGTTGACGTTGGAGGTCGAGGCGGCGTCGGTCTGGATCGCGCCGGTGAGCATCGAGGCGTTGGCGTTGAAGGTGATCGCGCTGCCCGCCGTCGCGTTCAATAGATTGCCCGTTCCCGCATTGGCGGTCGTCGTGTTGAAGTTGAGCGTCGCGATGGAAGGGTCGGCGAAGACGAGGTCGCCCGAGAGCGCGCCGATGTTGAAATTGTCGAAGGTCGCGCTCTGGCCGGTCCCGCCCAGAAATTCGATCGCGCTTCCCGCGGCGGTGATCGTCCCGCCTCCGGTCGCCGCGATCGTCGCGCCGTCGCCCTGAAGCGCGACCGCGGCCGCCGATGCGCTCTTGGTCTGAATGTCGAGCGGCCCGGTCGCCGTGATCGTCCCGGCCGAGCCGCTCCGGGCCCGATCGCTCGCATAGAGCCCGGTTGCGCCCGCGCCCGAGGTCGCGATCGCCGCCGACGCGAGATTGACCTTCGAGCCCGCGCCGTCGGCGTTGACGCCATAGGCTCCAAGAGCGGTCGCTGGCGAGACGCCGCCAAACGTGGCGATGGTGGTCATGGTCGAGCCCGTGGCGGAGATTGCGCCGCCGAGCGCCGTGTAAAGGCCGATCGCGCCGGCGCCGGTCGTCGCGAATGTTCCAGCGCCGCTGAGGTTGGCCTGCGAGCCCGAGCCGGTCACGAACAGTGCGTGCGCGCCCTGGCCTGAGGCGCTGACCGAGCCGCCGCTGATGTTGGTGACGCCGCCCGCGTCGGTGAAGACGCCGGCGGCGCCGAGGCCGCCTGTCGACACTTTCGTTCCGGCGAGCGTGGTCGATGCGCCGGCCCCCGTGAAGATGCCGAACATGGCGGCGCCTTGGGTCGAAATCGTCGAATCGGCAACCGTCGCCACGCCGCCCGAGGGGAACAAGCCCCCCGAGCCCGGTCCGTTGAAAAGCCCGTAGGAATGGTTGCCCGACGCCGGATCCAGGGCGCCGAGCGTGGCGACGGTTACGCCTGACACGGCGAGCCGCGAACCCGCGCCTTGAACCGAGAATCCGCCCGAGCCGTTGGCGGCGGCGGACAGGGCGGTCCCGTTTGCGGTCTCCGCGCCGGCGCTGTTGACGACCACCGCGTAGGACGCCGCTCCTGTCGTACTGACCGAGCCCCCGTTCAGCGTCGTCGTCGCCCCGTTCTCGGTGTCCACTCCGGCCGCGTCGAAGCCCTTGGTCAGAATGGCGACATTGGTCAGCGTAGCGGATGCGCCGCCTGTCGGTCCGCCGTCTGATCCGACGCCGTTGCCGTTGTAGAGGCCTTGCGCGTGATTGCCTGTCGCAGGGTTGATTGTGCCTGTCGTGGTGACGCTGAGGTTGGACGCGACGAGAGTCGTGCCCGTGCCCTGAACATCGGCGGTCGCAATCTCAGGTTGTGGCGCTTCGACGGCGGCGCCCGCAGCGGTGACCGACGAGCGCATTGTCGGGGTATTCAGCGATCCGGTCTTTGTCGGATACATTTCCAATGACCCAACCGTGGGAGAGAAGACCTTCGCTGACTACTCGGCCAATGCTCCGGCAACGACATTCATCAGTCCTGAGGGCAGCGCCATCCAATGGGGCTCGAACACGAGTTCCGTCCCTATCGGCCCTCCCTTTAGCGGAGCTGACGTTCAACGGCGACTTCGTACCCGACGCGGACCAGTCAACGCCGATCCAGCTGGGCACGATCACCTACACGAATGGACGAACGAGTCCGCTGGCGGCGTAGAAGCGGCGGGCAAAACAGTCCGGCTCAAAAGCCGCCTCAACGCTGACGCTCGCCGGGCCCAGAACCGGTCGCCGCGGCCCCGCGCTCAACTCGCCGAATCGAGGACTACGAACCCGTCGGCGGACCGGGTCCTGGCGTCCGCCGGCTGATCGGTGGTGACGATGCTCATGCCGAACTTGAGCCGCTTGCGGACCGCCTCGCGAGCCCGCGGGTCGGCTTTGATCCGGCGCAGGGCCGCGCCGCTGTCTTCGCCGGTCGTCGCCGCTCCTGCTCCAACGTCCGTGGCCTGCCAGTTGAGGATCCCAGCCTGATCGTCCGCGCCGCTGAGCGTGAACACGCGCTCGCCGAGCGGCTTCCCGGGATCCTTGATCTCGACCTTGCCGGAGGCGGCGAGCGCGCCATCGTCGAACACATGAATCGACTTGTCGGCGCTCGAGACGACGGCGCTCGAGGATTTCGGCGCGCGCTCGTGGCCTTGCTGGTATTCTGCCGCCATGACCGCGGTGTCGACGGCGTGGAATTCGCGCGCGGCGTATTCGCCGAGCACCATGCCGGGGTGGGTCACTTCCTCGGGCTGCGACTTGTCGTCGGCGATGACCACCGTCATGCCGAGCTTGGTCACGCCGAACAGGCGCTCGGCGAATTGCTTCGGCAAGCGCACGCATCCGTGCGAGGCGGGATAGCCGGGCAGGTTTCCCGCATGCAGCGCCACGCCCGACCAGGTCAGCCGGTTCATGTAGGGCATCGGCGCGTTGTTGTAGGTCGAGGAATGGTGGTTCTTGTCCTTTTGCAGGATCTTGAACACGCCGGTCGGGGTCCGGTGGCCGAGCTTGCCGGTCGAGCAGGTGGAGGCGGCGATGCGCACCCCGTTGCGGTAGACATAGACCCGCTGATCGGGAAGCGAGACGATGAGGATGACCGGGCCGCCCGGCGAGCGGTCGGGATTCCAGTTGAACTCGCCGTTCGTGAGCTGATCGGCGGTCTTGTCGACCAGTTGCGCGAACGAAGGGCTGAACCGCAAGGCTGCGGCCGCCGCCGCAACGCGGGCGAACTGACGACGGTTCATTCTGTCGGTGTCCCCAACCAGCGCTGGCCCGTTCTCGTCGGCGAATAGAGGCCGGGGAGTCGGATTGTCAATGTTGGCTCGCGCCTTTCGCATCGGCCGCGTGCGACCGAAGGGGAGGGGCGATCGACACCTCCCCGCACGATAGTGCCCCTCCCTCGATGATCAGCGCTACTCCGCCGTCTGAGAACGAAAGCTCGCTCTCGTCGCGCGCCTCAAGCCGGAGATCGCCGATCGAGGCCTCGATCTTCGCGCCGTCGACTTCGATGCGGAACGGGTAGGGCGTCTCGAAGGTCCAGGGAAAGGCGGCCTCGGCGAGGATCACGACCTTGCCGTCACGGACGCGCACGAGTCGCGCCTTGTCCGGCCGCACGAGGAGCATCGCGTAGTAGCGGCGCAAGCCCTGCACCCTGACGCCGACGCCGGCATGGCCGGCGAGGTGAACGGTCAGCGTCGTCTCGACGCGATAGTCGCGCCAGCGCCGAAGCCCATGGATGATCATGCCCTCGCCGCGGTCCTGCGAAATGCGGAAGGCCAGAGGAGACGTGGTCGAGAATGCGCTGACTCCGTTGACCCAGGCCCGGCGCCAGAAATCGCTTGGGTGCTCCGGCCGTCGCAAGCGGACATGAGGGGGACCGTCGATGCGCAGCCAGTCGAGCGTGAGCGCGCCGTCCTGAAGGCCGGCGGGCGACTTCACCGCCACGCCGATCGACTGGATCGGGTGGCCGCCAGTGTCGGGCAGCCGCCATGTCAGAACCGTTTCGCCGCCGGGCGGAAGGGCGCCCCATGTCGAGTCGAGTGGCGCGAGCGCATCGCCCGCCCCATAGACGAGGGCGCGAAGCGCGACGCTCGCCTCTCGTGCGTTGGACGGATCGGCGACGACCCGCGCGCTGACCATTTCGCCCGGTGAGATAAGCGGCGTCGCCATCAATTCGTAGGTTCGCATCCGCGTGACCTCGGGCGGAGCGAAGGTCGGGGTCAGCGCGGCGACAGGCTCGGCGCCGAGCCGTGCGAAGCGGAGTTGCAAGGCCCTGCTCTGCTCGAACGGGGTATTCGCGATCGCAAGCCCGGCCTCGCCTTGATCGGCGCGCATGAATCCTTGCACGGCGCCGGGCGAGGAGAAATGAAAGAGGGCGCCGTCCTTGGGCGCGGGCAGGGGCGCGAGGCCCGCGAGCTTGCGCCCCAGATCGACGAGGCGGGCGCTGATTCGCACGGCGTCGTTGATCGCGTGGCCCCCGTCGGCGGAGGAGATCAGCATCCGGTCGGCGAGGGGCCTGCGCCATTTTGCGTCGATGCCCTCGAGCCCGAGCATCGCGCCCATGAGGCAGCCGACATTGCCGGCGTTGCAGTCGGTGTCCCAGCCCGAGGCGCAGACGATCGCCTGAGCCTTCGAGAAATCGTCTCCCGCGTAGAGGAGGGTCATGATCATCAGCGCGTGGTTCGGGATGACGTGGCAATTGCCGGGATATTTGTCATAGCCGTAAGCCGCGGCGATCTCCTGCCGCGTCTCGCGCCAGTCGGAATGGCGGCGCCGCCATTGACGGATGTCCGCGATCAGCCGGGCGATCGGGCTCGAAGGAGATATCTGCTTGAGACCCACGTCGATCAGGCGCTCGACGTCGCGCGCGACAAAGGCTTCGGCCTCCATCGCCGCCCAGAGCTTCGCCGCCTCGACCGCCGCGCCGTCGTGGCTGACGCGCGCGGCTTCTCCGGCCAGGCGCGCGGCGAGCCTGGGATCGCCGGGCGCCACGATCGCCCAGCCGTCGATGAAGATCTGGGCGCCGATCTGCTCGGCGACGGCCTTGCCGTTGATCGCTATCGAGCCGCTCTTGGGCGCTTCGATCCCGCGCTTGAGGTTGAGCCAGGCGGTGTGCTCGGTCGAAACGCCGTTGCCGCCCCACCACAGGATCGCGCGGTTCTCGACGATGGCGTTGAGCCAGGTTTCGCCGATCTCGCGCGCGGTAATGTCGGCGCGGGCTCCGTGATCCTCGAGCGCGCGGATGAAGGTGAAAGTTCCGGCGACGTCATCATCGGTGACCACCAGCGGAACATTCAGCCTTTCGTGGACATAATCCTCGATCGGTCCGAGTTCGCGCATGATCCGCTCGTAAGTCCAGCCCTCGAACGGGCGCCCGAGATAGACGCCGATCAGCTTGCCGAGCACGGCGGCGTAAGCGCGCTCGGGATAGTCGGGAGGCAGGTTCGCCATGGAAGGCTAAATGATCTCCAGATAGTCGCGGTCGGGCAGCGGAGGGAAGGGCGCTGTCGGCAGCGTCTGGTACCAGTACGCGACCGAGGCGATGTCGTCCTGCAACGGCAGATAGCGCCGCTTGTCCTTTTCGGTCCGCCAGCCGATCGCCTGCAGCGTCACCTTGAGGTCGCTCTCGAAGCGGATCGGGTCCATGATATGCCAGCGATAGAGCCCGAAGCGCTGCTGCGACTGGTAGGTCCCGTCCGGCCGGATGACTTGCGGCAGGCCCGCATAGGGGGTCGTGAATTCGAGATAGGCGCGCGGGAACGATGGATCGACCGTGCCGGCGTC
>DATNBG010000666.1:0-2686 GCA_035572075.1 Roseiarcus sp.
AGCTCGTTCACTATTTTTTGAAGATGATCGCGGCCAGCATGGGCGTCGCGGCGCGCCGGGTCGGCGCCGACGCCATGGCGGTGCTTCAGTCGCACGATTGGCCGGGAAACATTCGCCAGCTCAGGAACAATGTCGAACGGCTGATGATCCTCGCGCTCGGCGATCCAAACGCCGAAATCTCGGCGGCCATGCTTCCCGCCGAGGTCGGCGCGCTGGTGCCCGCGGTGCCGAGCGGCATCGGGGGCGAGAAACTGTTGAGCCTTCCCCTTCGCGAGGCGCGGGAAGCCTTTGAGCGCGACTATCTGGTCGCCCAGATCAGCCGGTTCGGCGGCAACATATCGCGGACCGCCGAATTCATCGGCATGGAGCGCTCGGCGCTGCACCGGAAGCTGAAGTCGCTCGGCGTCGAATAGGGCGCGCTTGAGCGCGTCGGCTGTTCAGGATCGGGGATACGCGTCGCTCGCAAGAGGCTGAAGAACGGCGCTTTAACATCGTATTTTCGTTGATGAGTTCGCTCGCCTTATTTTCTGTGATATGAAGCGGAAGACCCCGCGCGTCAGGCGCCGTGCGGGACAAGACCGGACAACGCGGCCAGGCCCAACGAACGGAAAAACGAATGCCAACCGAGAAGGCGCAAAACCTCCAGGACACCTTTCTCAATCACGTGAGAAAGTCCAAGACATCGGTCACGATTTTTCTCGTCAACGGAGTGAAGCTGCAGGGGTTCGTAACGTGGTTTGACAATTTCTGTGTGTTGCTTCGGCGCGACGGCCACTCCCAGCTGGTCTACAAGCATGCGATCTCGACCATCATGCCGGCGAGCCCGATCACCATGTTCGAAGCGGTTGACGAAGAGCCTCGTTGACGGAGGCGCCGTTCTCGAAGCGGGGACGAACGGGAGGAGAGGGTTGTGACGACACGCGCGCTGGTCGTCTGCCCGAACCTCGACCGGGACTCGAATGACGCGCTGCGCGGTCCGGAGGCGCGCCGCGAGGAGGCGGCGGGTCTCGCGCGCGCGATCGATCTTGAGGTCGTGGGCGTCGAAAGCGTCCCCTTAAGCGAAATCCGGCCGGCGACCTATATCGGCAAGGGAAAGGTCGACGCGTTTGCGGCTCGGGTGAAGGCCGAGGCGATCGACCTTGTGGTTATGGATTGCGCGCTCTCGCCCGCGCAGCAGCGCAATCTCGAGAAGGCCTTCGGGGCCAAGGTCATCGACCGCACCGGGCTCATCCTCGAAATCTTCGGGCAGCGCGCGCGCACCGCCGAGGGCGCGCTGCAGGTCGAGCTCGCGCACCTGAAATACCAGCGCTCGCGCCTCGTCCGCTCATGGACCCATCTCGAGCGGCAGCGCGGCGGATTCGGCTTTCTCGGCGGCCCCGGCGAGACGCAGATCGAGACCGACCGGCGCCTGATCGGCGAGCGCATCGTCCGCATCGAGCGTGAGCTCGAGGCCGTCAAGCGCAGACGCGGCCTTCAGCGGGCGAGCCGCGGCGCCGTGCCCTTTTCCGTCGTCGCGCTGGTCGGCTACACCAACGCGGGCAAGTCGACCCTGTTCAACCGGCTGACCCGCGCCGAGGTGAGAGCCGCCGACATGCTGTTCGCCACCCTCGATCCGACCATGCGCCTTATCAAGCTGCCCCATGGCGGGCAGGCGATCCTCTCCGACACGGTCGGCTTCATCTCGGATTTGCCGACCACCCTCATCTCCGCCTTTCGCGCCACCCTCGAAGAGGTTCGCGCCGCCGATGTCATCGTGCACCTGCGCGACGTTTCGCACGCCGACAGCGAAGCGCAAGCCCATGATGTCGAGGCGATTCTCGACGAGATCGGCGTCGCCGACCGCGCCGATCGGGTCATCGAGGTCCTGAACAAGGTGGACCGGCTCGACGCCGGCGCGCGCGCCGCGCTCGCCGAGCGGCAGGGAACGGCGGAGGCCGCGCCGCTCGCCATCTCCGCGGCGACCGGAGAGGGGATCGACCGTCTCCTGGCCGCGATCGAGGATCGCCTGGCTCGCGGCCGGCCCGAGATGGAGCTCACCCTCGACGCCAGCGACGGGCAGGGGCTGCACTGGCTCTACCAGCACGCCGAGGTGATGAGCCGCCGCGACGAGGAGGACCGGCTCCGCCTCACCGTTCGCGTCGCTCCCGAGCAGATCGAGCGGATCAAGCGGCGCTTCGCAGTCGCGCGCGCCGTTCCGCGCCAGAGCGAGAGCCGGCTCGGCGATCTGTGACGCAGGCGCGGCCGTCGCCGCCGCTTATCCTCCCTCGCGCAGCGGGGGAGGAGGACCGTCCGAAGGACGGTGGAGGGGGCTCGCGGCCATCGCCAGCGCGTCTTTCAGAAAGCCGGCGATCGCCGTTCGCACACCCTCGTCCGCTTCCTCCTGGGTCGAGCCCCGCGCCTTCAGCGCCGCCTTCGCGAGCAACAGCGAGTGGTCGCCTCCGTCCACCACATAAACCGTCGAGGGCGCGCGCATGCGCTTGCGCACGTCCTCGAGAAGCTCGAGCGGGCAAAGCGGATCGCGCGTTCCCTGCAGGAACAGGATCGGCGTCGTTAATTCCAGCAGAACCTGATCGCGCAGCCGCGACCGGTCGCCGCCCCCGCAAAGCGGGTAGCCGAAACAGATCAGGGCCTCGACCTTTTCGACGAGCGCGACATGGCAGCCGACGCGGGAGCCCATGCTTTTGCC
>DATNBG010000667.1:0-3041 GCA_035572075.1 Roseiarcus sp.
CGCTCGATTCGCCGGCACTGACCGGGGCGGGGGCGACCTTCGCGGTCAACGACTTCACCGATCCGCGCATCGTCGAACTGATCGAGGCCAAGGCGCGGCCCACATTTGAGTTTACGCGCGATCATCCCGCCGCGTCTCCCCCGCAAGGGACCCACAAGAGCCTGCGGCCGGGCGCGCGCAAGCGCGGCCCGAGTGGGGAAGGAGACGCGACCGGGCGACCCTTGCGTTAAACTCAAGAGCAATAGCCGCTAAAAGCGCAACCGGCGGGAGCCACGCGGCTGGCGATGGAGCGGGGCGAGAAATGGGCAGGGCGATTGTCGGCGTCATCGGGGGTTCGGGCGTCTACGACCTTCCCGGGCTCGCCGATCTCAGGGAGGAACGGGTCGCGAGCCCCTGGGGCGATCCTTCCGATTCGCTGCACTTCGGGCGGATAGGCGATACGCAGGCGGTGTTCCTGGCCCGCCATGGCCGGGGCCATCGCTTCTCGCCCTCGACCATCAACTACCGCGCCAACATCGATGCGCTGAAGCGGGCGGGCGTCACCGACATCATCGCGCTCTCGGCCTGCGGCTCGTTCCGCCGCGAGCTTTATCCCGGCACGTTCGTCATGGTCGACCAGTTCGAGGACCGCACCTACCGGCGGGAGACCAGCTTCTTCGGGACCGGCTGCGTCGCGCATGTGTCGATGGCGCACCCGGTCGCGCCGCTCCTGCGCCGCCGCCTCGTCGCCGCGGCGGAGGCCGAAAAGATCCCTTGCCGCGACGGGGGAACTTATGTCTGCATGGAAGGCCCGCAGTTCTCCTCGCTCGCCGAGTCGCTCGGCCACCAGGCGCGCGGCGCCGATGTCATCGGCATGACCGGCGCGACCGAGGCGAAACTGGCGCGCGAAGCGGAAATCTCCTACGCCACGATCGCGATGGTCACCGACTATGACTGCTGGCACGAGGAGCATGGCGCGGTCGATGTCGCGGGCGTGATCAAGGTCATGGCCGAGAACGCGAGCCGCGCCGCCGCGGTCGTCGCCCGGACGCTGCGCGAATTTCCGCCTGAGCACGAGCCCTGTCCGATCGGATCGGACCGCGCGCTTGACTACGCCATCATCACCCAGCCTTCCCATCGCGATCCGGAGCTCATGAAGAAGCTCGAGGCCGTCGCCGGACGGGTGCTCGGCGCCGGCTGAGCGGCGGCTTGCGCGCCTTCCGGCGTTCAAACACAATGGAGGCGTGCGGCGCGGGCGGCTTCGCCGGGCGCGGGGCTTGAGGAATCGATGATCAGGAATGCGTTCGAGCGGCTTCTGTTCGCGAGCCGGTTTCTTCTCGCGCCGCTCTATCTCGCGCTTGCCATCAGCCTCATCGCGATTCTGGTCAAGTGCGGCCTGCACCTCTATGAGCTCTTGTCGCGGCTTCCGGCGCTCAACGACGAGGAAGTCCTCCTGTCCGAGCTCGGGATCGTCGATCTGACGCTCACCGCCTCGCTCGTGGTGATCGTCTTCCTCTCCGGCTACACCAATTTCGTGGCCCCGGTCGCGATGCGGGCGGGCGACGCGCGACCGCATTGGATCGCGGAGATCGACTTCAGCGAGCTCAAGCTCAAACTGATGGCCTCGATCGTCGCCATCTCGGGGATCAAGCTGCTCGAAGGCTTCATGAACATCGCGCATGAATCCGATCGCCAGCTCTACTGGCTCGTGGGCATTCACCTGACCTTCGTTGTTTCGACCGTGATTTTGGCGATCTCCGACCGGGTGAGCCACCATACGCATCCGACGGACAACGGAGTCGAGGGCGTCTGACCGCCCGACCAGATTGATCGTCATTGCGAGCGAAGCGAAGCAATCCAGGGATCGTGAAACGCCCTTCGTTCTCTGGATTGCTTCGTCGCTGCGCTCCTCGCAATGACGATTCCTCCTGGACGCATCGCCCTACGCCGGCCGCGCGTCCTTGTAGACCTTGCCGTCCTTCATGATGATGACGAACGATGTCTCTGGCTTGGCCATGAGAGAGATGTCGTCGAGCGGGTTGCCGTCGACGACCAGGAGATCGGCGAGCGCTCCCTCCTCGATGATCCCGAGCTTGCCGGGATAGGGGTTGCGCGGACCGGAAAGGGCGATGAGCTCGCCGTTGACGCCCGTCGCCATCCTGAGAATGTCGGCGTTGTCGTACCAGTGGGTCAGGTGGGTGAGCATCACCCCCTGGCGCTTGGTCAGGCTTGGAGAGAACAGAAGATCGGAGCCGAACGCCGTCTTGATCTTGTGCTCCCTGGCGAGCGGATAGACGGTCTTTGTGCCCTCGAACATCCGAAGCGCGTTGCGCAGGCTCTGGCCGGTGAGCGGCGCCGCGTCCTCTTCGCTCAGGAACGGCTGGGTGCTGAGCCAGACGTCTTTTTCGGCGATGAGCTTCGCTGTCGCCTCGTCCATGAGATGACCGTGCTCGATGCATTGCGCGCCGGCCGCGATCGCGCGCTCGATGGCAGGCGGCGGGTAAGCGTGCACGGTCACGTAAGCCTGGCGGTCGGCTGCGGTCTCGACCGCCGCGCTGATCTCCGCCTCGGTCAACGTCACCATGTCGAGCGTGGTCCGCGGCGACGACACGCCGCCGCTGGCGGTGAGCTTGACCTGTGAGGCGCCCTGCATGAGCTGCTCGCGGACCCTCAGACGCATCTGATCCGCGCCATCAGCGATGCTGACAGCGCCTGTTCGCTCGATCTTGCTGGGAGAACCGCCCCGCGGAAGATCGGACAAGGGACGCAGGTCGCCGTGGCCGCCGCTCGACGTGATCATGGCGCCTGACGGGTAGATGCGGGGGCCGACGGCGAGCCCCTCGTCGATCGCCTGTTTCAGGCTGAAGGCGGGGCCGCCGAGGTCGCGGACGGTGGTGAAGCCGCGCATCAGCGTCCGCTCGGCTTCGGCGCTCGCGGCGAGCAGGATGTAGCCGATGTCGGCGGTCATGAGGGCCGGGATCGGCAGCCCCGCGAAGATCGTGTGCCAATGGGCGTCGATCAGGCCCGGCATCAGCATGCGGCCGCCGCAGTCGATTGTTTTC
>DATNBG010000668.1:0-4616 GCA_035572075.1 Roseiarcus sp.
CGTCTTCACCTCCTACAAACAGATCGTCGACCTCTGCTGCGACGCCTGGAACAGCCTGGTCGATCAACCCTGGCGCATCATGTCCCTCGCCACCCGCCAATGGGCCAATGCGTCATGATCAGTGAGTCTTGGTATTAGGCGCGAAATTGTCGTTCATCGAGACTGTCTCGCCGGTGACCAGGCCGTGTGAAGCGCGAACGGCCCGGCTTTCGCGAAGAAGGCGTTGGGCGAGCGTATGATCGGCGCGGCAGACGCTCTGCCCGGGACGCTTTTCCTGCTTGCGCAAGAAGGCGCGCAGCCGCCGCCGGCGGGTGAATACGTCGAGCCTTTCGAACGTGGGGTCGTCCCGACCGAGGATTCGGCCCACGAAAAGTCCCGTGCGGCCTCTCCGCCATGTGCCGCCTCATCGGCGCTCCCGGCGCTCCGTTGGCTCGCCCCGTTCATCGCGCATCCCCCTTACCGCCCGCCTTCCCTCGCACGGGCTTATGCCGCCCCGTCCGCTCGCGGTCCGTCCCTTTCGGGCGCAGGCCGCAGCGGCGCTGCGCGGGCTCCAATCCTGCCCGGCTCGCACACGCCGCGCGGGTCTCTCCGCTTCCTCCGTCTCGCCGTCCGAACATCCCGCGCCCAACCCCGTTATGGGCCCGAGCGGCGTTTTCGCAGTCGCCTCAACGCGCCCGGCGGGTCTTGCCACCCAGGCTTCGTCATGAATGAGCCGGCTCGCCGCGCCATGCCGCCGAAACGGGTTCGTCACCTCCGGCTGCTCCGCACCCGTCTCGCGACGCAGTCGGATTGCGCAGAGAAGGCAATTTCTTGACAACCGCAGCAATCTGTTCCATATTTGTTCTCAGTCGGATCGAAGGGGGCGGCTGATGAACGCGCGGCGCGAGGAGGGAGTTGGCTGAGAAGTTTTTTACATGAACCGGGGCGAGACTCGAACGGGCGCGGGCGGAAATCTTTTTTTAGTTTTTTTGGCCGTAACCCATTGAAAAGTCCGGATTCGGCCAAATAAAACCAAATCAATCCAAGCCATTTTGCTTGGTTTTATTTGGATTGGCTTGGATTTGTTTGGTCGCCCCTTGCCGCCTCCCGAGCGGCGCGGGGCCGCTGAGTCGAAAATGGCGCCGCAACCCGTTGGAATCGCTCGAAACCGACTCGCAAATGGCGCCCGCCCGAGGCGGCTTCGAAGCCTATTCCTGCGGCAGCGCCAGCGGCTGCAGCGGGACGGCCGAGGCGACCGGTCCCGGGCCCGCGCCGTCGCGCTGATAGATGTCGGGGCGGAACTGCACGAGGCCGTCCGGCGTCGCCCAGGCGGTGATGTAGACCCAGTAGACCGGGACCGGCTCGGCCAGCTTCACGTCCTCCCGCTCGCCGGAGCGGATGACCGCGTCGATCTGGTCGCGGTTCCAGCCCGGGTTGTCCTTGAGCAGCCAGGCGACATAGTCGCGCACGTCCTGCACCCGCACGCAGCCCGACGAGACGAAGCGGAAGTCGTCGCCGAACACCCCCTTCTCCGGCGTGTCATGCATATAGACGCCGTAGGGGTTCGGAATGTTGATGCGCACGAAGCCGAGCGAGTTGATGTCGGCGCCGGTGTCCTGGCGGTAGGTGAAGTGGGTGGCCTCGTCGGTGTTCCAGTTGATCGAGGCCGGCGAAACGTCATGCCCGTCCTTGTCGAGGATGTGGATCTTCTCCTCGGTGAGATAATTGGGATCGGCCTTCATCTTCGGGATCAGGTCTTTCTTGATCAGCGAAGGCGGCACGTGCCAGTAGGGGTTGAAATTGATCTCGGTCGCCTTGGTCTGCATGATCGGCGACTGGCGGTCGATCCGGCCGACGCCGGCGCGGTGGTGCGAATAGACGACGCCGTTCTCGACCGTCTCGACGGAAGCCCCCGGCAGGTTGACGATCACGAAGCGCTCGCCGAGGTCGCCCGAATAGGAGCGCAGGCGGACGAGATTGGTCTCGAGCTGTTGGAGGCGCGCGGCGGCCGATACGTTGAGCGCGGCCAAGGTGTCCTTGTCGACGATCCCGGTCCGGTTGAGGCCATTGCGCGCCTGGAAACGGTCCACCCCCGCTTCCACGAAGGAATCGTAAACCGGCCCCGAGCCCGCGACCGGATCGAGGTCGCCGGTGGCGACCAGCCGCTGGCGCAGGGCCTCGACCGCCCTGCCCTTCGAGCCGACGCGCAGTTCCGCCCCGCCCGGCACGATGTTCCAGCCGCCGTTGGCGACGATCTCCTGATATTTCTGGATAGCCGCCTGGGTCGCGTCGACGGTGGCCGGTGACAGGATCGGGGTCGTTTCGCGCCCGACCGCCATGCTTGGCGAGGTTTCATAGCTTTGCGGCCATTCCGCCTGGCCGCTGTCCAGATCGTCAGCCCTTGAGGGGATCGGCCCCAGGGCAACCGCGAAGGCGACGCCTGTCGTCGCGCCAAAAAACGCGCGGCGCGAAAGCCGCGAGACGATCATGCCACGCATCAGCTCACAAATCTCCAAGAACGGACGGCTCGTCCCGACCCCTGGCCGCCCCGCCCCAATGGTCCGAGGGCGTTGCGGCCGACCGCGAAACGCCTTCGCGCTTTCACGCCCACCATAAGTTCCACTCGGGCGTTTTTATGGCCGCTCCCTTAACGGCAGATAAACGACGAGCGGGGCGCCCCCGCAAAGGACGCCCCGCTTGGCCAGGTTGGACGAAAAGCCGCGCTTGCCGCGCCGTCAGAGCCGGTATTTGATTTGGTCGGTCCAGTATCGCTCGAGCCGCAAGAGGGAAGCGTTCATCCGCGCGAAATCATCCCCCGGGATGCCGCCGATCTGCTCGATGGTGCGCGCGTGCTTCTCATAGATGCTGGCGACGATGCGATGAACTTCCTTGCCTCGCTCGGTCAGGCTGATGCGAACCGACCGGCGGTCAATGCGAGAGCGGGAATGGTGGAGGAAGCCGACCTCGACCAGCTTCTTCACGTTATAGGAAACGTTCGAGCCGAGATAATAGCCGCGGGTGCGCAATTCGCCGGCGGTCAATTCCTTGTCGCCGATATTGTACAAGAGCAGCGCCTGCACCGCATTGACGTCGGATCGCCCGCGACGATCGAACTCATCCTTGATGACGTCCAGGAGCCGGCGATGCAGGCGCTCGACCATTGTCAACGTCTCGAGGTACAAGCCGGACACCCGAAGTTCAGGCTCGGCACGAACTGCGACATCCTGTGTTTTGACTGCGTTAATCATAGCACACCCGTGTGTTCGCTTCTCAGCGGCCGCGCGTTTCTTCGGTCTTCTTATGACTAGAACTGTAACGGAAGCGCGTGAATGCGAGTTTAAGAGTCAAGATGAATCCAAAGTTTTCGTGCGCTGGTAAATTTCATTTGAATCAAAGGCTTTGTTTACGTTGACCGGACGCAAACCTCGGCCAGAGCGACGCCGTCCGGCGTGCGAACGCTGGGGAACGAAGCTCTGACCGTTCGAGCGTCAGGCCCGTTCGCGCGAGGCCCGAAAGCTCAACAGAAAATAACCGGCGACGAGCGCGATGTTGAGCAGGGCGCCGCCGTACCCAATCGCGGCCGCGCGTGGGCTGAGGATGGGCGAAGCGGCCTCGACCGCCGCGCACAGGAGCCAAATCGCCCCGCCCCAGGCCGCGGCCAGCCATAGGCCGATCGCCGCTAGCAAATCGAGACAGGCGAAGGCGACGATCGTCGCCTGCAGGGGCAAGGCCATGGTCGTGAACTGTCCGAGCGCCGGAAACGCGCCAAGGATGATCGCCCAGTGAAACAGGCCCTTGGCCATCCACACCCAGGCCAGGGTGCGCATGTACCAGAGGAGCATGGTCTCCCAGCCCACCCGGGAGACGGCCGACCTGAGATCGGCGGCCTGGGGCGCCGCCGGCGACCGGTCGACGAGTTCGATCGCGCCGTCGCGGCTCTGCCGCATCATGGTCTTCATGCGCTCAAAGCCGGAAATTCGAGTTCGCCGTCGGCGAGCGGAGCGAAATAGGCGTCGGTCTCCGCCCGAGAGGGCGGCGGGCTCCAGCGTGGACGATTGTCCTTGTCGACGATCACGGCGCGGACGCCCTCGTAAAAATCATGGCCGAGACAGATTCGCGAGACGATGCGGTAATCCATGCGCAACGTCTCGTCGAAATCAATCGTTGGGCCGAGCGCCATCTGGCTCAGCGCAATCGCCTGGCTGGTCGGCGACTTCTCCATCATCGCCGTCCGCGCCTCGGACGCGAAACCCCGGCCCTGCATTTCGGTTTTGCTCAGGGCGTCCAGGATCGCGGGTCGGTCAGGCCGGGAGAAGCAGGCTTCGATGGCTTCCGCCTCGCCGATCAGCTTCGAAGGCGGCGGAGGCGCGGCGAAGCGGGCGAGCGCCGTCTCGACCGGCTCATCCTCCAGCGCCCGCGCCAGCGCCGGAAACGCAGCGCTCGGAACAAAAGTCTGGGCCAGACCCAACGCCAGAGCGTCGCCCGCATCGGCGCGCAGTCCGGTCAGCGCGAAATAGACGCCCACGCGAAACGGAAGGCGCGGCAGAAACCAGGCGGCGCCAACATCCGGGAAGAACCCGATCCCCACCTCCGGCATAGCGAAGACGAAACGCTCCCCGGCGACCGTATGCGCGGCG
>DATNBG010000669.1:0-25625 GCA_035572075.1 Roseiarcus sp.
GGGAAACACCCACAGGAAGCGGGTCAGGATGACCACGGCGCAGACAACCAGGGCGGCCATGACGAGTTCGGCGGCCGAGTAGTGGCGAATGACGGGAATGAGGGCGCGCGCCTGCAGTCCGGTGATCAGGAACACCATGCCCTGGATCAGGTAGGTGAGGAGATCCCAGAACACCACGCCCGGAAGCCGGGTCGCCGGCGCGATCAACCGGGCGCCGTTCCAGCTTGCATAGAGGCCGGCCGCCACGGTCGCCAGCACGCCGGAGCCGCCGAGCTGCTCGGGCGCCCAATAGGCGATGAACGGGGTCAGAATCGAGAGCAGGAACTCGATGCCGGGATCGCGCACCCAGCGCCGCAGGCGAAGCATGAGCCAGCCGACGCCAACGCCCCACACGATCTCGCCCGCGAGGATCGCCATGAACGTTCCGGCGGCCTCGACGAACGAAAACGACCCGACGCTGACCGCGGTGACCGCGAATCGATAGAGGACGAGCGCGGTCGCGTCATTGGCCAGGCCTTCGCCCTCGAGAACGACGAGCAGGCGCCTGGGCAGGTGCATGCGCTCGGCGATCGCCAGCGGCGCCACGGCGTCGGGAGGCGAAATGATCGCGCCGAGGACGAAGCCGACCGCCCACGGAAAGCCCAGGAGCCAGTGGGCCGCCGCGGCGACCGCGACGGTGGTGAACACGACGCAGCCGATCGCAAGCAGCGTGATCGGGCGCAGGTTGAAGCGGAATTCCTTCCAGCTCATCTTCACCGCGTCCCAGTAGATGATCGGCGGCAGCACCAGCACCAGGACGAGATCGGGGGCGAGCTCCAGCGTCGGCAGATCGGGGATCAGCGCGAGCCCGACGCCGGTGATCACGAGCAGAATGGCGGGCGGAATCCGCAGTCGTTTGGCGATGAGCCCGACCGCGGAAATAACCGCCAAAAGCAGGATCAGGATTTGAAACGTTTCGGTCATCGTCGCTTGCGCTCCCGCCGCGCCGTCTTCCTTAATCCGGAACGACGCGATCGGCGCAAGTGGCTACGGGCGCGAGCGCAGCGCCGCGAGCCGCTTGCGCCACGGCCTGAGCCCCCGCTTGGGCGCGAGCAGATAGCGGATCTCGGGCGGCGCCTTCAGGAACTGCGCGGCGTGATCCTCGATCATCTCGTCCGCCTTGGTCTCGCGCGCCTGGCGATATTTGAGCTCGAGCGCGGAATGGACGAGGTAGGTCTCGATCAGCTTGCCCGCTTCATCCGGGTCCTCGAAGATGTGCCAGGCGTAGCCGCCGTCCCGCCTGCGCTCGAGGCTGATATCCTGCATCACCGCCAGGAAGGCCGGGGTGTCCTCCGGGTCGATCCGATATTCGGCGATCGCGAGGATCGGGCCCTGATCGTCGGGCGCCCGGTTAAGGAAAGACGGCGCCCGCCAGCGCATCGACGGGGTCAGATCCTGCGCCTCGCCGCCTTGGAGCTTCCACGCCCAGGTGAGCGCCGTCCCGATCAATGCGCCAACGCCCGCCGCCGAGAGGGCGAAGGGCACCCCCTTGAGGGTCGCGACTTCGCCCCACACGGCGCTGCCGAGCGTGAGAGCGCCGTAATAGGCGGTGAGGAAAATCGCCAGGCCCCGGCCGCGCACCCATTCCGGCAAAGCCACCTGCGCCGAGACAAAAAAGGTGGTCAGCGCGATGATCGACGAGGCGCCGGCGACGAAGCTCGCGACGAGCGCCATCATGGGCTCGCGCGCCGCGGCGAGCAGAAAGAGCGCGACCACGGTCCCTGCCGCGCCGAGGGCGGCCTGCCCGTTCGGGGTGAGCCGCGCTTTCAGCCAGGGAAGCGCGAAAGTGGCCGCGATCGAGCCGAGGCCGATGGCCGCCATCAGCTCGCCATAGACCTCCGCCCCGCCCTTCTCGCTGCGCGCCACCAGCGGCAGCAAGGCGAGATAGGCGCTCGCGAAGGGAAAGAAGGCGATCGCGCGGATCACCGTCGCGTCCATGTCGCGGCTGTAGCGAACATAGCGCAGCCCAGCCGTCATCGCGCTGATCAGCCGTTCGGCCGGCAGGGTCTCCTTCGGCCGTCGCGGCGCGCGCCACCAGATCAGCGCCGAGAGCAGGATGAGGCTGCCGGCGGCGCAACCCCAGAACGGGACGGCGATGCTCAAGCCGGCGATCGCATAGCCGGCGATCGCCGGACCGATCGCGCGCGCGACATTGTAGCTCGAGGTGTCGATCGCCGTCGCGCTGTCGAGCTCGGACCTCGGAACGAGGATCGGGGTGATGAGCATCCACGCCGGCGCCGCGAACGCGCCGGCCAGGCCGATCAGGAACGATGTCCCAAGCAGCGGGACCGGGCTCGCGAGCCCGGCCGTAACCGCTGCCGCGAACGCGGTCGAAATCACGACGATCCAGGCCTGCGCCACGATCAGGAGCCGGCGCGGATCGACGACGTCGGTCAGCGCGCCGGCCGGCAGGGTCAGGAGGAAGAGCGGCAGGGTGGCGGCGACCTGGACGGCGGAGACCAGCCTCGGACTCGGATTGAGGCTGGTCATCAGCCACGCCGAACCGGTGTCGAACATCGCGAGCCCCACGCTCGACAGCGAGGTCGCGGCGACGATGACGACAAAAGCGGAATTGCTGAAGAGGCCTGAGCCCGCTTCGGCGCTCGATGGCGGCTTCGGATCGCTGTTCAGTTCGGCGGTCAAGTCATTTGCCCCGAATTCCGGACTTAAGGTCCGAGGATTTGCGTGCCCGCATTGAGCGGCTTTGGCAAGCGTGTTCACTCAAGATCGGCGTGGAGAGGCGAGAGCCGCAGGTCCTTCCGGTCCATGTCCATAGGCGCATAGGCGTGAGCCAGCTCAAATTCGCCCCCGCGTTGTCGCCGCCGGCCGCGATCCGTTTGGCGGGATAGCCTTCACCTGCGCAGGCGCCGCCAGGGCGCCGGCCGCCGAAGGATAGGCAAAATGCGCCCATGGACAGGCGGCGCCGGTTGGGCGCAATCTCTCACGGGGTTCCGAAAGAAGACTCAGATCCCGAGGAGAATCGCATGATGAACATGCTAGCCGCGTTCAGCGTGGGCGCGCTCATCGCCCTTTCGCCGCTCGCCGCCAGGGCTCAGTCGGACGCGCCGGCTCAGCCCGAACAAGTCGCCCAGGCGACGACTGGAAGCGTCCACGCCGGCGGGGGCGGTTCCCACAGCAGGCACCATCGCCACCGGGCCAACACGCACAAGGAGAGGGCGCGCGCGGGGGCCGAGCACATGCGCCAGATGCGCAAGGCGCCTGCCGCGCCCGCCGCGCCCAAATACTGACCAGGCGAAGCGGGCGGCGACCGCGACCAGAGGCCGCCGCCCTCCTTTCGCTCACACGTTGTCGCCCTCGGTCGAGGTCCCGCCCCGCGCCGCGCTCTCATCGCCCCACGTCCAGTTCTTGATCTCCGGCATGTCGTCGCCATGGCGGCGGATGTATTGGCGATGGTCGATCAGCCGGTCGCGGATCTCTTGCTTGGCGTAGGCGGCGCGCTCGCCGAGTTTCGGCACCCGGTCGATGACGTCGCCGACCAGATGGAAGCGGTCGAGGTCGTTCATCACGCACATGTCGAAGGGCGTGGTGGTCGTTCCCTCTTCCTTGTAGCCGCGCACATGGATGTTGTCGTGGCCGTGGCGCCGGTAGGTCAGCCGGTGGATGAGCCACGGATAGCCGTGAAAGGCGAAGATGATCGGCTTGTCGACGGTGAAGAGGGCGTCGAAGTCGTGATCGGGCAGCCCGTGGGGATGCTCGCTTGGCGGCTGCAACGTCGTCAGGTCGACGATGTTGACGACCCGGACCTTCAGGTCGGGCGCGTGCTGGCGCAGGAGCTTGACTGCGGCCAGGGTCTCGAGCGTCGGCACATCGCCGCAGCAGGCCATCACCACGTCCGGCTCGCCGCCGCGGTCGTTGCTCGCCCACGGCCAGATGCCTAGGCCCGCTTCGCAGTGCTTGATCGCCTGATCCATGGTCAGCCATTGCGGCGCCGGCTGTTTGCCCGCGATGATGACATTCACGTAGTTGCGGCTCTTCAGACAATGGTTGGTGATGGATAGCAGGCAGTTCGCGTCGGGCGGCAGATAGATCCGCACCACCTCCGCCTTCTTGTTCATCACATGGTCGATGAAGCCGGGATCCTGGTGGGAAAAGCCATTGTGGTCCTGGCGCCAGACGTGGCTGGACAGGAGATAGTTGAGCGAGGCGACCGGCCGGCGCCACGGGATGTGATTGCAGACCTTCAGCCATTTCGCATGCTGGTTGAACATGGAGTCGACGATGTGGATGAAGGCCTCGTAGCACGAGAAGAAGCCGTGCCTGCCGGTCAAGAGATAGCCTTCGAGCCACCCCTGGCACTGGTGCTCGCTCAGCATCTCCATCACCCGCCCGTCAGGCGCGAGATGATCGTCGTAAGAGAAGGTCTCCGCGACCCAGGCGCGGTTGGTGACCTCGAGCACGTCCTGCCAGCGGTTGGAATTGTTCTCGTCCGGGCTGAACAGGCGGAAGTTGCGCGCCTCCAGGTTGAGCTTCATCACGTCGCGCAGGAACTCGCCCATGACCCGCGTCGCCTCCGCCGTCGCCGAGCCAGGCGAAGCGACTTTGACCGCGTAGTCACGGAAGTCCGGGAGCCTCAAGTCGCGCAGGAGCGCGCCGCCGTTGGCGTGGGGGTTGGCGCTCATCCGCCGCGTCCCCTTTGGCGGCAACGCGGCGAGCTCGCGCTTGAGACGCCCGGTCTTGTCGAACAGCTCCTCGGGGCGATAGCTCTTCATCCAGGTCTCGAGGATGCGGACGTGGTCCGGGTGGCCGCGCATCGCGCTCATCGGCACCTGGTGCGAGCGCCAGTAACCCTCTTCCTTTTTGCCGTCGATCTCCTTGGGACAGGTCCAGCCCTTCGGCGTGCGCATGACGATCATCGGCCAGATCGGACGCTTCGAAAATCCATTTCTT
Source organism: Roseiarcus sp. (assembly GCA_035572075.1). Classification (GTDB taxonomy): domain Bacteria; phylum Pseudomonadota; class Alphaproteobacteria; order Rhizobiales; family Beijerinckiaceae; genus Roseiarcus. The sequence continues at coordinate 4,948 of DATNBG010000669.1, forward strand.
CGCGCGTCCGCCTGAATGCGCCGGATGTCGCCGATCACCGTTTCCAGCGTGGCCGCCATCAGCTCGTGCATCGCGGCCGGCTCGTGCCCTTCGACGAAATGCGGCGCATATCCGTATCCGCGCAGAAGCGATTCGAGCTCCTCATGACTGATCCGCGCCAGCACGGTCGGATTGGCGATCTTGTATCCGTTGAGGTGCAGGATCGGCAGCACGGCGCCGTCGCGCGCCGGATTGAGGAACTTGTTGGAATGCCAGCTCGTCGCGAGCGGTCCCGTCTCCGCTTCGCCATCGCCGACCACGCAAGCGACGATCAGATCGGGATTGTCGAAGGCCGCGCCGTAGGCGTGAGAGAGCGCGTAGCCGAGCTCCCCGCCCTCGTGAATGGAGCCCGGCGTCTCCGGCGCCACGTGGCTCGGGATTCCGCCGGGGAACGAGAACTGGGTGAAGAGGCGCTTCATGCCGTCCACATCCTCGGAGACGCTGGGATAGACTTCGCTGTACGTCCCTTCGAGATAGGCGTTGGCGACCAGCCCCGGCCCGCCATGGCCGGGGCCGGTGACGTAGATCATGTCGAGATCGAGCTTTTTGATCAGCCGATTGAGGTGCGCATAGATGAAGTTGAGGCCAGGCGTCGTCCCCCAGTGCCCAAGGAGGCGCGGCTTGATGTGCTCCTCTTTGAGCGGCTCGCGCAGCAGGGGATTGTCGAACAGGTAGATCTGGCCGACGGACAGGTAGTTGGCGGCGCGCCAGTAGGCGTCGATGAGCGCCGCTTCGCCTTTCGACAGCACTGCGTTGGGTCTCGACTGCGCGCCTTCCTTTTTCGACCGAGTGGTGGCCATCGTCTCTCTCCGCTGCTGCTGCCTCGAATGCCTGGGCGCCGTGTTTTCGAAGTCGTACTTTCAGCTGTTGTTTCGGGGTCAAATTCCAGGGGCCTATCTAGGCGCCATATCATTTGGATGACAACGACGCTCGAGGCGCGCCATGATCGCCGACAGCCGCTTCCATGACCTGACTCATCGCGCTGAGCCGTGCGACGACGGCGGCGTAGTTCGACAAGGACTGGAACTGGGTCACGATCAGCGAGAACGCGGCGACCAAGGCGGAGAACGCCACGGCGGCCTGTGTGATCACGCCGAATTCAATCTTTCCGCTCATGAACGAAGGAGCCACAATGAGCGCGGGAATGATCTGAATGAGCAAATTGTAGCCAGTCGTGAAGAATCCGACATTGCGGCTGACAGCTATGATCTTGCGGAAATTGGCGGCGAGATCAGCGAACTGATCCAGCAGGCGCCGGTTTTGCCCCTGTTCGCCGTGAGCGCGCATGATCGACTCGGCGTTTTCGCGCACGTGAATGAGGCCCAAGCGGAAGCTGGCCTCCTTGTCTAGCTGATCATAGTTCAGTTTGATCAGCGGGCGCCCGAGCGCGATCGTCATGAGCGACCCGCAAGCAGCGTAAGTCACCGACACGATGAACAGCAAGGGACTGATCAGCCACAGCACCTCGGAAAAGGCCACGATCGTGAACGCGCTGTTGAACGCCATGAGCGCGAAGGAGAGCGTGGTGACGGTGAATGTTCGGGCGTCCTCGGAGATGCGTTGATCCGGATTGGTGAGCTCGGCCGATCCGCTCAGGCGATGGTAGACGCCGTCGGCGAGATAAAGCCCGATCATTCGCCCGGTCACGAATTCCCGCCACATGAGGGCAAGACGCTCCTCTGTGAACCGGGCGATCACAGCGACAATGGTCGAAGCCGCGAACACGCCTATGTAAAGAATCGCCAGCCGAACGAACTGAGACTGGTTGCGCTCGACGATCGACGTCATGAAGCTGCGATTCACGTAGCTGTTGACGACGTTGAGGCCGTTGGCGCCGCACAGAAGCGCTATGAGCGCCGCGAACATCAGTTTGGCCTTCCATCCGCTCTCGGAGCCAGCAAAAGCCCGGATGGCGCGAACCAGACGCGCCGCGGTCGCCTTGCGGGGGATCTTTTGCTGTTCCATGGCCATCCATCAAGACCGTCGTCATCTCGACCAATATACCGCAAAAGGAGTAGACGGCTCACCCGACCCGCCCCTCAAGCCAGGAAGGAACGCCAATGGCCGCCGCGCCAGTTCACGCCGACAATTCCGCGCAGGCCGAATACTGGAACACCGTCGCGGGACAAAGATGGACTGCCCATCAGGAGCGTCAGGATCAGATTCTGCGCCCCGTTTCCGACCGGCTCATCGCCAAGGCCAGGCCCAAGCCCGGCGAGAGAGTGATCGACATCGGCTGCGGCTGCGGGGCGACGACGATCGCCTTCGCCGCCCGCGTCACGCCCGGCGGCGAAGCGCTGGGCGTCGACCTTTCCGAGCCGATGCTCGCCCGTGCGCGCGAGCGCGCGCCGCAAGACCTGCCGATCCGGTTCGAGCGCGCGGATGCGACCGTGTTCGATTTCGCGCCAGGCAAGGCCGATCTCGCGGCGTCGCGGTTCGGCGTTATGTTCTTCGCCGATCCGGCGCGCTCGTTCGCCAACGTGCGCAAGGGCCTCAAAGCCGGCGGCCGGCTCGCTTTCGTCTGCTGGCGCGAGGCCAAACAGAATCCCTTCTTCATCCTGCCGCTGCGCGAAGCGGGCAAGCACGCCCCTCCCCTGCCGGACATGGATCCCGAGGCGCCTGGACCCTTCGCCTTCGCCAATGACGCGCGCGTGCGGCGAATCCTGAGCGAAGCGGGCTTCGCCGACATCGTCCTCGAGCCGCAGGATCTCGAACTCGACGTCGCCGCGGGCGGCGGACTCGATGAGGCTCTCAAGACCGCGATGACCCTTGGGCCGACGAACCGGATGCTCGAGGGCCAGAGCGAGGCGGTTCGCGCCGCGGCGGAGACGGACATCCGCAAGGCGCTCGCCGCCCACGCGCGCGGCGACACCGTGCCGCTCGGCGCGGCGATGTGGATCGTCACGGCGGCCAACCCGGCCTGACGGCGCCGCCATCATTGACGAGCGTTTGCCAAACTTCTCGCGCTGCGCTCTAATCTTTTCCCATCGTGAGGCGCTTCGCCAGTCAGGGACGCGGCCGGAGGTCTGGCGCCATGGACCCTTCTGAGTTCTGGATCCGGTTCTTTCTGGCGGCGCTGGCGACCTGGCGGGTCAGCCATCTGCTCGCCAGCGAGGACGGCCCGGGCGCCGTCGTGGCGCGGCTGCGCGCGCGGCTCGGAGATTCCATCCTAGGCAAGCTTGCCGACTGCTTTGGCTGTCTGAGCGTGTGGATCGCGATTCCGCTCGCCTTTTTTGTCGCGGAAGGCGCGCTCAATCTTGTCATCACCTGGCTCGCCCTTTCCGGCGCCGCCTTTCTGCTCGAGCGGATGAGCCCGGAGCCGGTCGTGATCGAGCGCTTTCCCGAAACCTCGAGAGGAGATTGACCCATGGGCTGCTGCGGCAACACACGTTCGACTTTCATCGGTCAAAGGCCCGTCGCGCGCCCAAGCCCGAGTCCGCCCCTCGCCGCGAGTCGGCCGCGAGCGCCTGTCGCCGCGCCCGCGCCGGGGGGATTGGTGGCGCTCCGGTCGGTCGCGGCGGGCGGAATGGTCGTGCGGGGTCCGGCCACGGGGCGGCAGTACGCGTTCTCCGCCGCCGCCCCGGTTCAGATGGTGGAGGCGCGCGACGCCGCCGCGCTGTTGCGGACCTCCTGGTTCAGGCAGGCTTAGCGGCCTTTCGAGGAACGCCATCGGCGGGCGATGAAGTTGGCTTCGTCGCCGCCGTGCAAGGAGATTGCGCCCTTGAGGGAGCCGTCAGGCTGGAGTTCGGCCCATCCGTCGCCTCGGGCCTCGTCCATCTCGTCGGCGCCTTGCCACGAGAACTCGACGGCGCCGGCGCCGCCGGCGCCGAAGATCTGGCCGGTGACGCAGCCGAAGGCAAATTCGCCCGAGCCGCGCGCCTTGAAGAGGATGTAGGCGGGTTCCATCATGTTGGCGTAGCCGGCCTCATAGTCCGGCATTTCGACGATGCGCCAGCGGCCCAGGAGGTTCATGCAGTTCCTCGGTGGCATCCCGGCGGCAGGCGGTCCTTAAAGCCGCTATCGCCAGCGGCTTTGCGGCGCGGCGTCCAGGTCCTGGCGCATGTCCCGGCGGATTCGGGCGACGGCTTCGGTTCTCCGCCCGACCTGAAGACGGCCCAGGAGGCCGTGGACGTGGTTCTTGACCGTCGAGGGCCCGAGCGCGAGCCGCTGGGCGATCTCCTTGTTGGAAAGGCCTTCCTCGATCAATCCGAGAATTTGCCGCTGGCGGCTGGTCAGCCCAGCTTCGGCCGATGACGCCGGCCCCCCCAAGGCGACGCTGCGCAAGTGGCGGAAAAGCTTGTCGGCCATCTCCGCCGAACAGACGGTCTCGCCCAGCGCGATGCGGCGGGCCGCGTTCGCCAGGTCCGTGACCGAGGCATGGGCCGGAACGTAACCGCAAAGCCCGGCTTCGGCGCAGGCGATGACCCGAAGCGGCGCATCGTCGTCGATGCCAAAGCCGAGGATCCGCGTGCAGGGCCTCGCGCGAACGAGCCGCGCGGCGAACGCAAGCGCTTCAGACGAGCCGAGATCGAGCAACACCGTATCCGGCGCGGTCGCCTCGAGGCTCGATATCAGGCCGTCGCCGATCTCCGTGCTGCCGACCGCGCTGATCCCGGCCTGGCGATTGAGCAGTTTGACCAGAGTGTCGTGATAGAGGCGAACCCGGCAAATCACGTAGACAAGGATCGGCTGGGCCGCGATCGAACTTGCTGAAAAACGGCCGGCGCGCCTCGCTGCCATGTCGCCCTCCCGCTCTATTCCGAGCGATTAAACAGTTAGGTTTTACATAAAAGGTGACTGTTCAAATTACGTACAGTTACGAAAACTACATCGATCGCCAAGCAGGTTTCAAGCTCTTTCTCCGCTCAAAAGCCTCGTTCCATTGCAACCGATGAGTTGCATCGGGCGGCCACGGACCGGACCTTGAGGTCCGGACCTCCGGAGCCGGTCCTTTGGGTCCGGAATCGGCCCTGGGTCGTTGTGGACCCTCAAGGCCGATTTCAAGCGCCCCTCCCCCTTGCGATGGTTTCGCAACCGGCATGCCGGAATTGGCGGAGCACCGGCGGCGTGTCGCGGATTCGCATCCTGCTCATCGGGGTCTCCGGAATGCTGAACGAGATCGTCAGCGCGGCCATTGCGTTGGAGCCCGACATGACGATCGTGGATTCGCTTTTGCGCCGCGACGAGGGCCTCGGCGCATTCACCCGCCAGCGTCGCATCGACGTGGTGATCTATCCGGCCGCCGACGGCTGCTTCGACGACGATACGATCCTCGGGCTGCTCAAGGCCAACCCGCGCCTGTCCCTGCTTGCGCTCGACGGCGAGCGCGACGCCGGCACGCTGCATCGCCTGGCTCCCGCGCATGACGCGATCGGCAGGCTCGCGCAATCGAGCCTCGCCGCGGCCATCCGGGCCGGCGCCGGCTTTTGGGCGCGGTAGATGTTCACCCACATCAGGGCGGCCAGCCTCACCCTGCAGAACGTGCTCGAGCGGAGCTTTCGCGCCGATCCCGGTCTCGCTCTGATGTTCGACCCGTCACTGGGCGGCACGGCGATCGTCTCGCTCGCGACGCCAGACGGCATGGAGGCGGCAGGCGACATCGGCCTCTCCATGTGGCTCTACCGGCTGGTGCGCGACGAACAGACCTTGAACCGGCCGCCGCGGCGCATATCGCCGACGCTGACGCGGCGCCAGCCGCTGCCGGTGCGCGCCCATTATCTGATGACGCCCATCGTCACCGGCAGCGCCAAGATCCCGGCGCCCGAGGCCGAGCAGCTGATCATCGGCCGCGTTCTTCAGACCTTCCACGACGAGCCGCTCGTCTCGGGGCCGGACCTCGAAGGCTCCTATCAGGGAACGGCGGCCGAACTCGCGGTGCGCCTGGAGACCCTCGATCTCGACCAGACGAGCCGCATCTGGGAAGGGCTCGAGCGCTCCTACCAGCTCTCCATCTCCTACGAAGTCGCCATCGTCGTGATCGGATCCGCGCTGCAGCCGGCGACGGCGCCGCCGGTCATGGTGGCGATGCCGGAGGTCGCAATCGGCGCGCCGGGAGGGGGCCCATGACCTACCCGGTTCTGGACGCCATTTCGGGCTGGCGGCTCGCCCCCGACGGGCCGTCTCCTGCGGGGTGGTGGCCGCAAGCGCTCATGATCGTCTCGATGCTCGACGAGATCACCGGACTTCCGCCGACGGTGACGCCGGCCGCGAGCACAACGACGTCGGGGGTCGTCGCGCGCGCGAGCGAAGCGCAAGCCGGCCTCGTGGGCTCTCCGCTTCAGCTCTTTCTTCCCGGCTTCATCACCGGCGCCGGATTGGGCCTGTCGTTGTCGGGCGCGGGATACCTTCCCGTCAGGCTCAGCCAGACGTTTGGCGCCGAGCTTGGTTATCCGGGCGCCTTCGCGCCGATCGACCTTGGCGTCGTCTCCCTCCACCGCGAGCCGGTCACGATCACGGGCCGAACCGTTTCGCATGGCGGCGCAGTGCGGGCGGGCGCGACGGTCAGCCTCGACGGCCTCTGGCTGACCCTCGCCGATCTCGCCAATCCGCCGGCGACGCCGAACCTCGTGTCGCTTGCCTCGCCCCTCTACGCCGATCGCGATACGACGGCGACGATCGCGGCGCAGCCGATGACGGCGGGCGCGGCCAAGACTCTGCTCAAGCCCGCCAATGCGGGCGATGCGTCGGTGGTCCTCACCGACCAGGTCGGCCTTGCGGTCGGCGCCGTTATCGCGCTCGATTCCGACGATCCCGCGCGCGCGGAATACCTGGCCATCAGCGGCCTCGCCGCTCTCGGTCCCGGCCCCGCCTTCCCCGCGACGGCGAGCCTCGCGCTCCCGCTCATCCGTCAGCACGCCGCGGGCGCGAGCGCGATTCCGCAGACGCTCGGCGCGGCGGGCCCCGCGAACGCGCTCGCCGCGGCGGCGAGGGCCGGCGACACGGCCCTCCGGCCCTCGGCCATGACCGGCCTTGCCGCGCCTCAAACGCCGGCCGTCGTGTCGGGTTCCGGCGCGCCGGCGGAATTCCATCTCGCGAGCCCGATCGCGGGAACGAGCGGGCCCGACGGCTATGTCAGGCTACCGCCCGCGCATCGCGCGGCGCAGCTTCGCCTGCGCGCGCATCATCCCGCCGAGCCGGCCGATCTCATCCGCGACGTCATGCTGCCGCTCGGCGTCAACGCCCTCACCCTGGACTTTGTCTTCCCATGACCGGCTTCCCATCCCGCCAGTCGGAGCGCTGCGATGTCTGACTCAAACTATCTCACGCCGGGCGTCTATATCCAGGAGCTCGAGGGGCCCGCCCCGATCACCGGCGTCAGCACCTCGATCGCCGCGTTCATCGGCATGGCCGAACGCGGGCCGGTCAACTTCCCGATCCTGTGCACGAGCCCCGGCGACTATACGCGCTGGTTCGGCGGCCTGATGGTCCCGGACGAGTTCGCCGATCCCGGCGATCCCAAGCGCTTCCACTGCTATCTGCCCTATGCGGTCGCGGGCTTCTTCAACAACTCCGGCCAGATCGCCTATGTGATCCGCGTCCTGCCGGACGAAGCGACCGCCGCGTGGGAATTCCTCTACGACCGCACCGGAGTTTCGCCGATCGCCAGCGCGCTCGTGCGCAGCTCTGCGATCGGAGACGGGGCCGGCGCGACGCCCTCGACGGGCGCCCTGATCATGCTCGCGCCCGTGCCGCCGGCCGGCGCGTCGATCCGCATCGACGACGGCAGCGTGAGCGAATACGCGACCATCCAGGCGTCGGCCGCCGTGACCGACGCGGTGGCGCTCGATCTGCCTCTCAGCCTCAGCCACGCCGCCGGAACGCCGGTCGCGCCCTACGCCCGCGCGACCCAGGGCACGCCGCCCTACACGCTCCTCTCCGACGTTGGCGCAGGCCAGAACGTCATCGCGGTCCAGAGCTCCGACCCGCTCAACACCTACAATGATCTCCTGATCGAGCTCAGCGCCGGCGACGCGGTGGTTGTCGCGGTTCCGCAGGTCGTCATTCCGATCGCGCCGAACCAATATTCGATCACCCTGACACAACCGCTCCCCGCCGAGTTCAGCGCTGCGACCACGGCGGTGACCGCGCTCGTCGCCTCCCCGGCCGCGGCCTATTCGCCGGCCGGCGGACCCTACACGCTGACCTCGGCCGCAAGCGCGGGCGCGACCACGCTCGCGGTCACCAGCACTCCCGCGGACGATCTGACAACCTTCAGCAACTGGCTGCTCGAGCTTGCGAACGCCGGCATCACAACGGTCGTCACCGTGGAGAGCGGCGTTGCGGCGGGCCCGCCCGGCAGCAACCTGTACACGCTCACCCTCGCGGCGCCGCTGCCGATCGCCTATGGGGTCGCGGGCACGGCGCTGACCAGGCTCAACAGCACGCCGGCCTTTGGGCTCGACGTCGCCGCATCCGGCGGCGACATGCTGATCTTCGCGCCGGGCGGCGACGCGCTTGCGTCCGGCGAGCTGGTCGACATCGATCCGGGCAACCCGCTGACGCGCGAAGTCCGCACGGTCGGGAACGCGAGCGGGACCGCCGCGCTCACGCAACTGAGCTTCGCTGCGCCTTCAAGCGTGGATTGGCCGGCGAAGACCGCCGTCATTCCCGTCAGTCTGACGGCGAGCGCGACCACGACGCTCTCGGCGGCGGCCACGGCCGGATCGCAGACGCTCTCGCTCACCAGCCGCGCGAACATCGACGCCGGCTCCGTTCTCCTGCTCGGCACGGCGCCGACACAGGAATATGCCTCGGTCCTCGTCGTTCCCGGCGCGCGCGCGCCGGCCGGCTCCGATCCGGGCCCCGTGACTCTGGCCATGCCGCTCGTCAACAGCTACGCGAACGGCGCGACGGCGGCGGCGAGCACGGTCAGCGCGACGCCGCCGGCCGGCAGGCGAGCGACCCGGCTCGTGCTTGACGCGCCCGCCGGAAGCACCAGTGCGCTCGTGACCTGGGGCGGCGGCTGGACGGCCGGCGACATCGTCGAGATCGAGCTGGCGGACGGTTCTGTCGCGTACGCGACGATCGACGCCGCGCCCGCCCCTCAGGGCCTCGAGCAGGTTGAGCTCACGACCCCGCTGCTGCGCACGCACCCAGTGGGCTCGCCTGTCGTCGCGCGCAATCCGCTCATTCAGGTCCAGGCGCTGGACGCGGGCGCCTGGGGCCAACGCATCGCCCTTGCGGCGCAGGACGAGTCTCCGGGCCTGGTCGCCAACGTCCAGGTCCTCTCGTCGATCGGGCTCACGCAGCTCAAGCTGTCGGCGCTGACCGGCCTTCAGCCGGGCTCCTATCTCGAACTGCTATACCCGAACGGTCAACTGGTCGACGCCGCGACGCCACTCAAGGTCGCCGCGGTCAACCGCTCGACGACCACCATCACCCTCGATTCGCCGATCAGTCTGACCCAGGCGGGCGCGATCGGCGCCTCGACGCCCACGACGCGCGTTGTCGTAAGGTCGCGCGAATTCCGCTTGAGCGTCTATCTCTATCGTCACCCCGATCCGGCGGTGCCCTCGCGCAACACCCAGGTCATCCAGACCGAGACGTTCCGCAACCTGTCGATGGACCCGAGGCACAGCCAGTATTTCCAAACAGTCATCGGCGCGATCAACGGTCCCGCGCGGCTGTCGGACGGGCGGCCAGACGGCTCGTCCTGGCTGATCCGCGTCCAGGATACGGCGACGACGCAGAGCGCGCTCTGGGCCCCCCGCCTGGGGCCTGAGCCGCTCTGGGACGTACTGCCGAACGGGCTGACAAGGCCCGCGCAGCACAAGCTCGACATCGGCGGCGACGATTCGCTGGCGACCGTCGCCGACGCGATGTACATCGGCGCGGACGCGGTCGACCCGCACGCTCGCACCGGCATCTACGCGATCGAGAATGCGATGGACGTCAGCATCGCCGCCATCCCCGGACAGGGGACGCCCGCGATCCAGTCCGCGCTGATCGCCTTCTGCGAGACGTCGCAAGCCATCTTCGCGGTGCTCGATCCGATGTACCCGGATTCGGCGATCGCCGACGTCCAGGCGCAGCGGCAGACCTTCGACACCAAATACGCCGCGATCTACTACCCCTGGCTCACCATTCCCGACCCTATGCCGGCGAACCTCGCGCTCGTGCCGGACTTCCCGTTGCCGCCGTCCGGCCATGTCGTCGGCATCTATGCGCGGGTGGACGATTCCCGCGGCGTCTTCAAGGCGCCGGCGAACGAAGTCGTTCAAGGCATTACCGGGCTTACCCGCACGCTGGTCAAGGGCGACCAGGACGTGCTGAACCCGGCGCCGAACAACATCAATGTCATTCGCGACTTCCGCCCGCAGGGACGGGGCATCCGCGTCTGGGGGGCGCGCTGCATCACGTCGGACGACAACTACAAATACGTGCCGGTGCGCCGCCTGCTCATCTTCATCGAGCAGTCGCTGAACGTCGGCCTGCAGGATGTCGTGTTCGAACCGAACACGCCGCAGCTGTGGGCGACGGTCGAGCGCCTGATCGAGAACTTCCTCTACACGGTGTTCACCGCCGGCGCCTTCGCCGGCGCGACGCCCGCGCAGTCCTACTTCGTCCGTTGCGATCAGACCACGATGACCCCCGACGACATCGACGCGGGGCGCCTCATCGCGCTCGTCGGCGTAGCGCCCGCGATGCCGGCGGAATTCGTGATCATCCAGATCGCGCTGATGACCGCCACCAACAGCCAGTAACAGGAGCGCGCCATGGCGCAGACAGCGGCAAGGATCGATCCCCTCCGCAGTTTCAACTTCCGCGTTGAAATCGACAATATGACGCTCGCCTCGTTCAGCGAGGTGAGCGGACTGACCGCCGACGGCGACATGGTGGAGTATCGGGAGGGGACGGACAGCGCCAATCACGTGCGGAAGTACGCGGCGTTGCGCAAGACCCCCAACATCACGCTGAAAGCCGGCGTCACCACCAACATCACCGCGCTATGGGACTGGTACACCGCGGTGGCGACCGGCGCCGCGGGCTCGCGCCGCAACGGCACGATCGTGCTCCAAGACGATACCCACGCCGACGCGGTCTACTTTCAGTTCACCAACGGGTTCCTCAACAAGATCGTCGGGCCTGACTTGAAGGCGTCGGGCAACGAGGTGGCGATCGAAAGCGCCGAAATCGTGGTCGAAAGCCTCACGATCAAGCTGGCGAAATGAGCCTTTCCATTCAACATCCCTCGGCGCCCGGGGCCTATCTCCAGCGCAACGACCAGCCGCCGGCGACGGTGGCGCTGCGCACGGATGTCGCTGGATTCGTCGGCATCGCGGAGCGCGGCCCGGTCGGCGTGGCGGTGGCGGTCGAAAGCATGCGGCAGTTTCAGGCGGTGTTCGGCGGCTACATCGGCGGCGGCTTCCTCGCTTATAGCGTGCGCGCGTTCTTCGAGAACGGAGGCCGCCGTGCGCGGATCGTGCGGGTCGCCTCCGACAATCCGACGCTGGGCGCGGCCGCTTCGTCGGTGAGCATCCCGATCGCCGGCGGAGGAGACGCCTGGACGATCGCCGCATCGAGCCCAGGGGCGTGGGGCGACGGCCTCGCCGTCGCGCTTGTCGAACGCACCGCCGGCCAAGTTTTCGTCGACCAGAGCCGCTCGCTTCCGAGTTACGCTGCGGTCGCTTCGACCTCCGGTTTCGCCGCAAACTCGCTCGTCAGACTGACGCAGGCCGGCGCGCCGCCGCAGATGCGGGTGCTGGCGGGCGTCGATGCGGCGCGGAAGCTCATCTACTGGCTCGATCCCGACCCGGCGCGGCGGACCCAGCGGCAATATCCGGTCACCGGATTCGATCCGAGCGCGCCGCTCCTCGCCGAGAGCCTGACCTACGACCTCCTCGTCTATTCCAGTGGCAATCTCGCGGCGCTGAGCCAGAATCTGTCTCTCGTGCCCGAGGCGCAGACCTACGCCGGCGTCCTTCTCGGGCCGATCGACTATTCGAAGTTCGACACGCCGCCCGGCGCCCTGCCCCTCGTCACCGTGATTCCGCCGGCGATCGGACCGGCGGACGTGCCGGCGCCGCTCGCGATCGTCTCCGATGCGATCCTGCCCCTGACCGGCGGGCGCGACGGCGTGGCCGCGCTGACACAGGATGATTTCATCGGCGCTCCGCTCGGCTCGCTCGACATGACGGGCGCAACAGCGCCGCGCGGCCTCGCCGCCCTGGCGCTGGCCTGTGACGTGTCAATCCTGGCCGCGCCCGATATCCTGATCCGGCCCGTCGAGCCGCCGACCTTCATTCCCCCTCTGGCGACGGTCGATCCCTGCCCGGTTTGCCCGCCGGCGCCGACCCGGGCCATTCCGGTCTCGCCCATCGCGCCCGAGGAATTGCCGCCGGTCTTTCCCGATTCCGCGATCCTCGCCGTGCAGGCGGCGATGATCGCCCAGTGCGAAGCGCTCGGCGATCGGGTCGCGCTCCTCGATCCGCCGTGGGACACCGCGTCGGATTCGAGCGTCGGCGTCGCGCCGGTGCAGGCGTGGCGCGACAATTTCGACAGCGCGTTCGGCGCGCTCTACTTCCCCTGGCTCGCCGCGCCCGATCCGTTGCGGCTCGCGCCGACCCGCGCCCTGCCGCCTTCCGGTCATGTCGCCGGTCTTTTCGCGGCGACCGACATCGCGATCGGCGTCCACAAGGCGCCGGCCAACGCCGATCTCTCCTGGACGCAGGACGTGACCGTCCCGGTCGATCCGCCCACCCACGGCTTCCTGAACACGCTCGGCGTCAACGTGATCCGCGGCGACATGGGCAGGCCCATCCGTGTGATGGGCGCGCGGACCGTCTCCTCGGATCCGACGTTCCGCTTCATCAACGTGCGGCGCCTTCTCTGCATGATCCGCGCCGCGCTCCAGCGCTCGTTGCGCTGGGTGGTTTTCGAGCCCAACACGCCGCACACCCGCTCGACCGTCACCGCCGGGATCGGCCGCTTTCTTCATCAGCTATGGACGCAGGGAGCGCTCGTCGGCCCGAGCGCCGCGGCGGCGTATGCAGTCGTTTGCGACGACACCAACAATACGCCCACGACCCAGGCGATGGGCCAGCTCATCGCCCATCTCGCGCTCGCGCCATCGACGCCCTTCGAGTTCGTCCTTCTGAGACTCGGCCTCAGCGACGATTCGCTCGATGTCCAGGAGCGGGGCGTGATCGCGGCGGGGAGCGGCTGATGGCCGGCTTGTCGCAAACCTTCGGATTCGATCCCGGGCGCGCCGATCCCCTGCTCGGCTTCAATTTCCAGGTGTCCATCACGGACAGCCAGCCGGCGGCGAGCAGCGCGCTGGCGGGGATCTCGATCAGCCTCAGCGGATCGCAGGCGACCGCCGGGTTCTCCGAGATCTCGGGCCTCGAGGCGACCATGGACGTCGAGAGCTACGACGCGGGCGGCGCGAACGGCGGCGCGCTCAAATTCCCCGGCCGCGTCAAATGGTCGAACCTCGTGCTCAAGCGCGGCGTGATCGCACAACGACCGATTTCCGACACGTCGGACTTCTGGACCTGGCTGCAAGGCTTTCTCGATGGCCAGGGGGTCCGCAAGGACGGCGTCATCACGCTCATGGACGAGTCCGGCGCGCCCGCCCTCGCGTGGAGCTGGAGGCGCGGCCTGCCGCTCAAATGGACTGGGGCGACGATGAACGCACAGCAGAGCCAGGTCGCGATCGAGCAGCTCGAAATCGCGCATGAGGGCCTGACCATGGTCACCGGCGGCTCGGCGGGATTGGCCATTGTCGGCGCGGCCGCCGCGCTCGGGTCGCTGTTTTAAGGGAGCTCGCGGGACATGCCGGTCACGGAGGTCATCATCGACGAGATCGTCGCCCAGGTCCGCACCGTGGACAGCGGCGCGCTTCTCGACCCGAGGCTCGTGCGCCGCCTTGTGCAGGCGGTGCTCGCGGGAACCGACGAACGGCGCGACCGCGAGCGGCGCCGCCGCGACGATTCGCGCATCGGCGAACAGCCGGCCCATGACAAGCAGGCGGGGTGGTGATCCATGCCGAGCGCCGGCCAGGCCTCTCTGGTGATCGAATGGGGTCCGGGCGACCTCGAATTCGTCGATCTCCAGTTTAACCCGACCGAGATCGTTCTCGAGAAGAACGTCCATGTCGCCGAGATCGCGATTCCGGGCCTCACCGCGCCCCTCCAGCAGTTCGTCCGCGGCGACGCGGAGACGCTCAAGCTCGAACTGTTCTTCGACACTTCCGACCAGGGGATGGGCGCGAGCGCAGTCAGCGTCGCGACGCTGACCGACCCGATCTATGCGCTCTCGCGCATCGTTCCCGACCAGCACGCGCCGCCGATCGTCACCTTCGTCTGGGGCAGCGATTTCCCGGGCAACGAACTGCCGCCGGAGCTCGGCGCCCAGCGCCGCAACAGCTTCACGGGCGTCGTCATCAACATCCGCCAGACCTTCACGCTCTGGAGCAGCGGCGGCGTGCCGGTGCGAGCGAAACTGTCGCTCTCCCTACGGGAATATGCGCCGCTGCAGGACCAGCTTCAGGCGCTGAACCTCGCCTCGCCCAACAAGACGCACAGCTACGTGCTTCAGCGCGGCGACACCCTCGCGCTGGTCGCCGCGAACTTCTACTTCGATCCGGCGAACTGGCGCCCCATCGCGCTCGCCAACGGCATCGACGATCCGCGCCGGTTGAAGCCGGGCGCCGAGCTGACGATTCCCTCCCTGACCGCGACCTGACGCCGATGCCCGCCTTCATGACCCTCTACGACGAGAGCATCGACCCGACGAACCGGGACTTCTACGCGCCCGGCTTCGAACTGAGGATCGACGGCGTCGGTCTCCCGCGAGGGGTGCTGCGCGACGTCATGCAGGTCACCTATCACGACGACATCAACGAGATCGACGGGTTCGAGCTGACGGTCAACAACTGGGACGCCACGGCGCGCGCCTGCAAATACATCGGCTCGGAGACGGCGGCCGACCTCGGCGGGGGCTCGAAGGCGACCCAGCTTTTCACCCTGTTCGATCCGGGCGGCAAGAGCGCCGAGCTCGCGATCGGGTACTCGGGCAATTTTCAAAGCATGGTGCGCGCGACATTCACCACCATGGAGCCGAGCTTCCCCGAGAGCGGCCCGCCGGTCCTCACCGTGCGCGGCTCGAACATTCTCAAGGCCCTGCGCACCAAGCAGTTCACCGGCGCCTGGACCAACCAGACCCCGAGCGCCATCGCGCGCAACTTCAACACCCTGCGCGGCGGCAGCCAGCCCCGTCTGCCGAGCCCATGGAAGGTCGTCACGAACAGCCAGGCGGCCAGCGCGGAGTCCAGCATCGAATATGTGGCGCAGAAAAACCAGTACGACGTCGATTTCCTCCTCCAGCTCGCGCACGGGCAAGGGTACACGCTCGAAGCCGACGAAGACGCGCGGCAACTCTACTTCGGCCCGAGCCAGAGCTCGACGCCGACCAACTATCAGCTCGGCTACGGCAAGGGGCTCATGTCATTCAAGCCCTCGCTCGCCACCGCCAATCAGTGGAAGTCCGTGACCGTTCGCGGCTGGGACCGCCAGACCCAGAAGCCGATCATCGTCAAGGTCGGTCAGGACGACCCCCAGGTGAAGAAGCTGAACAGCGGCCTTTTGAGCCTCGTCCCGGACCGGCAGGAGCAGACGGTCGACCTGCCGGTGTTCACCGCCGCGGAGGCCAAGCAGCGCGCGCTCGCGATCATGCTCGACCGATCGAAGGAAATCGTGACCGCGCACGGCAAGACGGTCGGCCTGCCGAAGCTCAGGGCCGGCACGCTGGTCAACATCCAGGGTATCGGCGCCCGGCTCTCCGGCACGTATTTCGTGACCAAGACGACGCACACGCTGGGCGAGGGCGGCTACATCACCGAGTTTGACTGCCGCAGAGAAGACCTCGGCGGCGGAGGAGCCTCGTCATGATGCACGGACGCATGCAGGGCATCGTGATCGGCACGGTGGTCAACGTGACCGATCCCCTGAACCAGGGCCGCGTGCAGGTTTCGTTTCCCTGGCTCGACGATTCGCTGCAGAGCACCTGGGCCTCGATGGTCGCGCCCTACGCGGGAAACAACCGGGGCCTCTATTTCATGCCGGAGCTCGGCGACGAGCTGGTGGTGGCGTTTGAACACGGCCATTTCGAACATGCCTACGTGCTGGGCGCGATGTGGAACGGCGTCTCGGCGCCGCCCTCGCCCGATCCGCGCCAGCGGATGATCTGCTCGACCAACGGCCACAAGATCCGGTTCGTCGATTCGACCCCGAACGGCGGCAACATGGGCGCGCTGATCGTCGAGGATGCGCACGGCAACCGCATCGTCATGACCAACGGGGTGATGCGCGTGACGGCGCAATCGACCCTGATGATCGAAGCCGACAACATTGTCTTCACCGGCCGACCGGTCAACGGCGTCCCGCCCTGGGTCCGTCCGGTCACGCCGTCGAACACCCCGATCTGAGGCTTGGCGGATGGCCACGATCGACATTCCTCTTCCGGACGAGCTGACCCAGGCGCTTTCCCAGCCGGTCTGCCTCGACCTGTCGCTGCCGAAAGTGGGCTCAGCGAGTCTCACGCTGCCGATGGGCGGCACGCTTCAGGGCATGGCCGATTTCACCCGCGGCATTCCCACCGACTGCTCGATGAACCTCAATCTGATGCTGCAGCTCGCGCCGATGATGGCGAGCATGGAGTGCCTCTTGAAGGTCTTGAAGTTCGTGGGCGCCATCGTCGGCATTCTCAAGAACTTCAATCCTCTGACCGCCGTTGGGGACGTCCTGAGCGCCGCGGAAGATCTGGCCAAGTGCCTCGAGATCGTTGTCCCGCTGGGGCCGATCTGCGCCTTCGTCAAGGACCTGCTCAAGTTGATTGCGACCATGATTCTCTGCGTAGTCACTGAATTGGAAAGCATCCTCAAGATCCTGAGCGGCCTTCAACTGCAGATCTCTATCGCCGAGGCGAACGGGAACGCGGACCTGCTCGCGGCGCTGCAATGCTCTCAGAAGAACGCCCAGACCTCCGCCGAGGGCGCGATGCAATCGATGCAGCCGATCATCGTGCTGCTCACGCTCGCGGGAACATTCATCGAGCTTGCGGGCGCCCCCGTTAACATCCCGGCCATTCCCGGCGCGGTCCCGGCGGACGATCTTGCGGCCATGCAGACGCTCCTCGACGACCTCGGCGAGGTGGCGACGGTGATCAAGGAAGTCGCGGAGGCGCTGCCGTGTTGACCTCGCTCGCCACTGCGCCCAATCCGCGCGCCTTTCGTGGCGTCGGCCTCGCGTTTCCTCTGGCGGTAACGCCGCAGGGGGCGCTCGCCACGGCGTCCGACAACGCCAAGATCGAGCAGTCGGTCTGGCTCATTCTCTCGACGGCGAAGAAGGAACGGGTCATGCGCCCGGACTACGGGTGCGGCATCTATGACCTCGTGTTCTCACCGAGCTCCCCCCAGAGCGTCGGGCAGATCGTCGATCAGCTTCGCAAGGCGCTCGTCGCACAGGAGCCCCGGATCGACGTGCTGGACGTGACCGGCGAAATTCCGCCGGGCGAATCCAATCTCCTGCTTCTCCGCGTCGACTACCGCATCCGCGCCAACAACGCGCTGGCGAACGTCGTCTATCCCTTCTTCATCACCGAAGGGAGCTAGGGTCGATGCCGCTCTCCGCGCAATTGCCGGTGATCGACAATCGGAAGTTCGACGACATCGTCGCCGAAGCGCAGACACTCATCCCGCGCTACACGCAGGAGTGGACAGACTTCAACGCGGGCGACGCCGGCTTCGCGCTGGTCGAGCTGTTCGCCTGGATGACCGAGCTCCTGATCTTCCGGCTCAACCAGGCGCCGCAGCTCAACTACATCAAGTTCTTGCAGCTGATCGGCATCGAGCTGAACCCGGCGCAACCGGCTCAGACCGTGCTGGTGTTCCCGGTTCAGAGCGGCTTTGCGCAGTCGAGCGTCCCAGTTCCGGCGGGGACGCAGGTGAGCGCTCAGCCCGCCAATGGCGGCTCGCCGATCGTCTTCGAGACTGAGACCGCCATCACCGCCTTGCAGGCCCCGATGGACGCCGTGCTGGCGTTCGACGGCGTCTACTACACGGACCTGACGGCCGGCAACGTTCCCGGCGCCGGAGGCTTTCAGCCCTTCGGGCCGCTCGCCCCGGCAGGCTCGGCGCTGTTGATCGGCTTCAATCCGAAGCTGGCGTTTCCCGGCGGCCTTGCCGTCTCGCTCGGATTCTGGCCGGCGACCAACCGCGGCGTTCCGGCGCCCTCGCCCTGCGGCGGCGGCGCTTCGCCTGTCTACGCGCCGGCGCAGATCGTCTGGGAATATTGGGCTGGAACCGCCTGGCGCCCGCTCAAGGTCCTGTCGGACACGACGCTCGCCTTCACCCTCCCAGGCTTCGTGCAGGTCATCTTGCCGGCCGCCGGATTGATCGTCCCCTCGACCATGCCGGGCAAGGTCGACGCCAAGCGCGCGTGGCTTCGCGCGCGCCTGGCGGCGACGTTCTACGAACGGGCGCCGACGCTCTCCCTCGTCAGGGCGAACGCGGTCGCCGCGCTCGCCGCGCAAACCGTGCAGAACGAGGTCGTCGGCGGAAGCGACGGCGCGCCGAACCAGACCTTCACCCTCTCGAGCACGCCCGTGCTCGACGGCACGCTCGAACTCACGATCGACGAGGGCAGCGGCCCGGAGCCGTGGACCGAGGTCGACGACTTTTCCGGCAGCGGCCCCAACGACACGGTCTATCTCCTCGATCCGACCACGGGGGTGATCACGCTCGGCGACGGCATCCAGGGGCACATCCCGGTCGCCAATCTGACCAACCCGTCGGGAAGTATTGTCGCCGTCAGCTACCAGTTCGGCGGCGGCGCGGCGAGCAACATTCCCGCGGGAACGCCGCTCACTCTGATGACCGGCATCGCCGGCATCGACACCGGCGCGCTCAGCATGCCGTTCGCGGCCTATGGCGGCAGCGACGAAGAGACCCTGCAAAGCGCGATGAACCGCGCGCCGGCGGCGCTGAAGAGCCAGAACCGCGCGGTCACCTGCGAGGATTACGAGACGCTGGCCAAGCAGGCGGGGCCGATCGCCCGCGCCAAGGCGCTGCCGCTCTCTCATCCCGATTTTCCCGGAATTGAGGTTCCCGGCGTCGTCAGCGTGATCGTCGTTCCGGACGCCGGTTCGCCGGCGCCCATGCCGAGCCCGGGGCTGCTTCGGACCGTCTGCGCCTATCTGGACCAGCGCCGCCTGATCGCGACCGAGCTTTATGTGATCGCGCCGACCTACGTTCCAGTGGCGATCACGCTGCAAGTGCTGGCTCAACCGGACGCCGACACGGCGACCGTCGAGCAGTCTGTCGAGTCTGCGCTGACGACATTCCTCGATCCGCTCGCCGGAGGCTCGCTCGATCCGTCGACGCCCGGAACCGGCTGGCCGTTTGGAGGGACAATCTATTTCGTCGACGTTCTTCGCGTCGCCGCGCAGGTCGCCAACGTCATCCGCGTCGCCGATCTCGTCATAACCGTGAGCGGCGTGCAGACCGCCGCCTGCACCGACGCGGCGATTCCTGCGGGCGCGCTTCTTTCCGTGCAATCGGTAAAGGCTTCGGTCACCACCGATCCCGCCGCGATGGGGTCGGTCGCATGATCAACACGGCGCCGTTCCGAAACCCGCCGCCCGGTCCGCCGGACGATCCGACCTGGATGATCCTTGACGGGCGCGACGGCTGGCCGATGGCGGGCGGCTGGACCGATCTCGTGGTGTCGCCGATCGATTGCGCGCTCGTCCTCAAGAGCCTGCCCGGCGGGCCTTCGGCGCTCGCCGATCCGGCGGGACGCTTCGGCGGCCTCGTCCCGCCGCCCAATGTCGCCCTCGCGCCCGACGGCGTGGTCTGGCTCCTCGATCTTGCCCAGGGCAGGCTCCGCCGCTTCGACGACTGCGGCTGCGCCTTCATCGACGTTCCCTGCACGGGGGGAATCGGACACGGCGCGCGGCAGCTCATCGCGCCGGTCGCGCTGGCCGTTCGCGGAAACGACATTCTCGTACTGGACGGCGGCGCGGGACCGGCCGCGGGGCGAGTGCTGGTGTTTTCGAGTCACGGCTTCGCACTGCGCAGCATATTGACGCCGCCGCCGGGCGCCGTCCCCATCCCCTGGAAGCCGTCGGCGATCGCGGTCGCCCCGGACGGGCGCACGTTCGTCGCCGACATTGCGAACGGCGCGCTGCATGTCTTCGACCGCGGGGGCGCGTGGCGAGCGGCCTGGCTCGGCTTCGGCGCCGTTTCCGCCCTCGCTATCGACCGCTTCGGCCGCCTCTACACGTACGTGCCGGGCCAGCCGTTCGTCAGCATCTCAAATCCGCAAGGCGAGGCGATCGCCCGGGCGACCGGCGTCGACGAGGTGCGCGACTGCTTCGCGCGCCTGCCGGATTTCGCGAGCGACTCCGCGGGACGGATCAATCTCGCCGGCCGATGCGCCGCGGCGGGCTGGTTCGACGGCTCGGGCAAACCCAGCACGGCGGCGCCCGCGACGCCCCCGGCTTTCGCCGCGTCGGGCGTCTGGCTCTCGACTTCGCTCGACAGCCGCATTGGGCGCTGCCAGTGGCACCGCATCGTCCCGAAGGCGCGGACGCCGCGCGGGACGTCGCTCACGATCCAGACCTTCACCTCCGAAGCCGAC
>DATNBG010000670.1:0-8846 GCA_035572075.1 Roseiarcus sp.
AAAAGGCAATGTTTTCGTCGCGGAGACGGTGGAGCAGGCGAAGGAAGAAGCGCGCCAGAAAGTTGGTGATGATTCAGATCTAGTCCGCGATCCCGACGTGCTCGACACGTGGTTTTCCTCGCAGCTCTGGCCGTTCTCGACGCTCGGTTGGCCGGAGGAGACTCCGGAGCTCAAGCGCTTTTATCCGACCGACGCGCTCGTTACAGGCTTCGACATCATCTTCTTCTGGGTCGCGCGGATGATGATGATGGGGCTCCATTTCATGGAGGAGATTCCCTTCCGCGACGTCTACATCCACGCCCTCGTGCGCGACGAGAAGGGGGCGAAGATGTCGAAGTCGAAGGGCAACGTCATCGACCCGATCGACCTCATCGACCGCTTCGGCGCCGACGCGCTCAGGTTCACCCTCGCGGCGATGGCCGCGCAGGGCAGGGACATCAAGCTGAGCGAATCGCGGATCGAAGGCTACCGCAACTTCGCAACCAAGCTCTGGAACGCCGCGCGCTTCGCCGAGATGAACGGCTGCGTCCGGACGCAAGGGTTCGATCCCGGATCAGCGCGGGCGCCGCTCAACCGCTGGATCCTCGGCGAGGCCGCCCGCGCCGCCGCGGAGACGGCGGGGGCGATCGAGGCCTATCGGTTCAACGACGCCGCGAACGCAGTCTATCGCTTCGTCTGGAGCGTGTTCTGCGACTGGCATCTCGAACTCGCCAAACCGGTGCTGCAGGGGGCTGGCGACGATGAGGCCAAGGCCGAGACGAGGGCGACGATCGCCCATGTGCTCGACGTGATCGCCGCGATCCTGCATCCGTTCATGCCGTTCCTGACCGAGGAGCTTTGGAGGATCGCGGGAGA
Source organism: Roseiarcus sp. (assembly GCA_035572075.1). Lineage (GTDB taxonomy): Bacteria > Pseudomonadota > Alphaproteobacteria > Rhizobiales > Beijerinckiaceae > Roseiarcus. Next base: position 856 of record DATNBG010000670.1, read on the forward strand.
AGCCGGGCCTGAGCGCGAGGGCCCGCTGGCGCTGGCGCCCTGGCCGGCCCAGGGCCTTGAAGTCGACGAGGCGGTCGAAGCCGAGATCGGCTGGGTCGTGGAGCTGATCGCCGAGATCCGGTCGGTCAAGTCGGAGATGGGGGTGGCGCCCTCCACCCTGACGCCGCTCGTTCTTGTTGACCCAAGCGAGCGGGCGGCGCGAAGCGCGCGCGCCTGGAGCGAGAGCATCGGGCGCCTCGCTCGCGTCGGATCGATCGAGACCGCCGGGGCCGCCCCTCCCGGCGCGCTCATTCTCGTCGTGCGCGGCGAGACGGTCGCGCTGCCGCTCGCGGGCGTGGTCGATCTTGAGGCGGAGAAGGCGCGCCTCGACCGGGAGATCGCGAAGGTCAAGCTGGAAATCGCCAAGGCCGAGGCCAAGCTCGGCAACGACGACTTCGTCGCCCGGGCGCCGGAGGAGATCATCGCCGAACATCAGGACCGGCTCGAGACGTTTCAGGCGCGGCTCGTTAAGCTTAACGGGGCGCGCGAGCGTTTGGAGCGCGTTTGAAGCGCTCTGGCGCCGGCGAATTGTTGCTTTTGCGCAACATCCCCGACGCAACTTTTGCGAGTCGGGATTCCGGCTGGAATGCGCCGCGATTGCGCCATAAACGGCTCGCAGTTTCCGCCTCCATTGATGACGGAAGTTGTCCGTGTCGCGAGCGCCATCGAAGGACCGCGACGCGGCCGGAGGGCGAGTCGGGATCGAGATGCGCGTGGTGGCGTGTGCGGAGGCGGAGATACCGGTCGGTAAGGCGCCGTTGCGCCGCCGCTTCGCATTCGCGATCATCGGCTCGATGACGCTGGGGTTGGCGCCCGCTTTCGGCTTCGACGGGTCGACGACCAATCCGTCGGAGAAGATCCCGAAAAACTTCACTGACCCACAACAGGCGCTGCGCGCCGGCGTCGACGATTTGAAAGCAGGCGACGCTCACGCGTCGATCGCCGCTCTCACTTACGCCGCGGAGGGCGGCGAGGCGATCGCGCGCTGGAAACTCGGCGAGATGTACGCGGACGGCAAGGGCGTGCGGCGCGACGACGTCAAGGCCTACCACTACTTCAACCAGCTGGTCGAGGACTACGACGAGGATCGGCCGGACCGGCGAAATTTGAGCGCGATTTCCAATGCGTTCGTCGCGGTCGGCGTCTATTGCCTGAACGGCATTCCCAATAGCGACGTGCGGCCCGACCCGCGGCGGGCGCACGAACTGTTTCAATATGCCGCGACAATCTTCGGCGACCCGAACGCGCAGTACAATCTCGCGCACATGTACATGGTCGGCGGGGGCGGCCTCGCCAAGGACAATATCGCCGCCATTCGCTGGCTGGCGGTGGCGGCGCAAAAGGGCCATGCCCCCTCGGAGGCCCTGCTCGGGCATATGCTGTTCATCGGCGAGGGCGCGCCGCAACAGCGCCCGCGCGGGTTGATGTGGCTCGAGTTCGCCAAGGACTCCGCGGTCGATCCGAAGCAGGCGTGGATCCGCGAGCTTTACCGGCAGGATTTCGAGCTGGCGAGCGACGACGAGCGGCAAGCGGCCGAGGCTTTGCACGACGCCCGCGCAAAGGGCGCCCCGCCGTCGGCGCCGGTCAGGGACGTGCTCAAGGCGTTCCTGAGGCCGCTGGCCCCGCTGGTCGGATCGGCGGCGACGCCGGCGGCCCAGTGAGCGGCGGCCGCCCGCGGCGGTCGACGCGCGCGGAAAGCTCAACGCGAGGGTGAACCGCGGCGCTCCGGCGGCAAGCCGGCTGGAGCGCCGGGCGCTTATCGATCCTTCTCTGCGCGGATCATGGGGTCGACTTCTTCATGGCGCCGCCGCCGCCCGGGGTTCGCATGTCGGACGACTCCGTGGCCGGGCTTTGCGCATAATGAAAGTCAGGCGCGGCTTTCAATTGCGCCAAGGTTACGTTGAGAACGGCCTTGTCAGGATAGCCCTGGCTCGCTTCGGTCGCCGCCGGGTCGGTTTCCTTCATCGGCGGTTGTGGTCCCCCACCAGTCGCGGCGGTTGGGGTCGCGGGGCTGGCCGGCGTCTGGTCGGCCGCCGGAACCTTCCGGCTTTCCGTCTTCCATTGGATCGCCGAGAACGGCACTCCGACGTCCTTCTTTCCAATCCCGAGGAATCCGCCGGCGCCGATGACCACGGTTTGCGCCGCGCCGTTGTGGTCCATCAACACGTCGTCGATCTTTCCGATTTCCTTGCCGTCGGAGCCGTAAACGCCGACTCCGATCAGCTTCGGCGCACGCCATTGCGTTTTTTCCTGGTTCGTCACGAAGTTGACGCCAGACGGCGTTTGCGCCTGGGCTTGCGGCTGCTGGTCCTTCGGCGCCGCCGCATTGTCCGCGCCATACGCACTGGACCCGATCAGCGCAGTGCTGAACAAGGTTGCGTAAGCAAGCGTCTTAAGCATCTTCGCCTCCTTTCGAGAAGCATGGCGAGCCCGCCGAGCGTCCGCGTTGTCGGGACGCCCGTCGCCGCTCCGCGGAGGGCGCGTTGGCGCGCTCGCTCTAGCGCCGGCCCAAAAACCGCTGGCCGAAAGAAAGGTTCCGTCGGGAAAAATTACGGCTCCCGAGTCCGGCCCGCCTCGCCCGCCGGATGACAGGGCGGCCCGGATGGGATAGGCGGCCGATGGGCGGTCTATGCGGCGGCTCATGCGCTCGAAGCGGCGCGCTGGATGTTCCGGGGAGATGCGGAATGGTTGAATTCGCCCTGCGGTTCCTCAAAGGCCCGTGGGCGACGGCGGCCCTCGTCTGCCTTGCGGCGCTTGTCGTGCTGTTCGCGCTCGCCGGCCAAACCGTTAACGCGCCGTTCGTCTATACCGCGCCGAAATGAAGCGCAGCGCGTCGCTCGATTGCCTGCGCGGCGCGGCGGCCTTCGCGGTCGCGATTCCTCATTATCTCACCGCGAACGCGCCGTTTCAGCCGTTCGCGGAGGCGTTCGCGATCGCCGGCGTCGAGGTCTTTTTCGTCCTCAGCGGTTTTGTGCTCGCCCCGCAGATCGTCGATTGGGTGGTGAGCAAGCCATGGCGCAATCTCGGCGTGTTTCTCGTCCGGCGCTGGTTGCGCACCATCCCGCCCTACATCGTCGCGCTGATCGCCATCGCGACGCTGACCGGCAACCTCGTGACGGCGGATTTCGTCCGCTATCTCTTCTATGTCGAGAATCTCTTCGTCTCGGCCAACCACGCGGATTTCTATCCCGTCGCCTGGAGTCTGGCGGTCGAGGAGTGGTTCTACGCGCTGTTCGCGCCCGCCCTGTTCCTTGTCGCGTGGCTGCTCGGGAGGAGCGGCCGGCGTTTCGAGGCGGCCTTCGCGGTCCTGGTCATCCTCGCCGTGGCGGCGCTGCGCTTCTCGATCGCGCCGCACGACTGGGATTTGAACGTCCGCCGCGTCACGCTGTTTCGCATCGACTCGATCGTCTGGGGCTTTCTGCTCTATCTCGCGCTCGAGCGCCGCGCGCCATTTGCGCTGGACGTCGCGTCGGGCCGATGGCGCCTCATCGCGCTGCTCGCGGCTCTTGCGATCTCGATCCCCGCCGAGCTTGTCGTCGCGATCCGCGCCGTGAGCGGAGACGCGGTGGCGGAGCGGGCATTCCCTTACGTCTCAGCGGCGTTCGGCATGATGCTGGTCGGCGTTCTCTGGCGGGCCGAGGGCCTGTTTCGCAATCGCGCGGTCAGAGGCGCGAGCTTTTTTCTCGGTCGCGTTTCGTACTCGGTCTACCTTTTTCACCTCATCATCATCATGGCGCTCAAGCCGGCGCTCGCCTCGGCGCCGCTCGTCCTGCAACTGGCGGTCTATGTCCTTGCCATCCTCGCGTTCTCGACGCTCTTCTTTGCCGGCTTCGAGCGGCCGATCCTCATGGCCCGCCCCTATTACGGCGCGGCGCGCCGCGCGGCGGCGACGGCCGTCACGCTGCGGGGCGAAGCTCGCCGCTGGCGGCCATCGCTTCCGAGCATCGCGCTTGGCCTGGCGGCGCTCGGCGCCGGCGCGCTCGCCCGCAACGCGTTCATGGCCGACAAGCCTTATGCCTTCTATCCGCTATTGGCCGCGACGGCGGTTCTCGTCCTTGCGCTGGCGGCGCGAGCGCATTCGGCCGGCGCGATCGCGGTGGCGGCGCGCGCGTTCCTTCTGTTCGCGCTCGCGCTGCCGTTCGCCGACGCGCTCTACCGCCATTCGACCGGATTGCCGCTTGCCGCGACGGTCGCTGAGCCGACCTATTCCTATCGCGCGGCGCACAAAAATCCGGCCGCGTTCGCGACCTGGTGGTTCTATTATCTGCGCGAGTGGATCAGGGACGACGGGATCCGGGCGGCGATCACCGCGCCGGACCCGGAGAAGAAGCTGCCCTTCATCCTGGTTCCGGGCAGTTCGGGGCGCATGTTCGACACTACGGTCCGCATCAACAATCTCGGCTTTCGCGGGCCGGACATGTCGCGCGACAAGGGCCAAGCCTTTCGCATTTTCGCGCTCGGCGAGTCTCAGACCTTCGGGCCCACATTGCACGACGGCGAGAAGCCCTGGCCGGAGCTTTTGCAGGGCCTGTTCGACCGGCATGCGTCATGCGGCCGCAAAATCGAGATCGTCAACGCGGGAACCGAGGCTTACACGCTCGAGGACAACCTCGAGCGCATGCGCCGCGATATCCTGCCGCTGAAGCCGGATCTGATCGTGAGCACGCACGGAATGAACGGCTTCTTCCCGTTCGGCTTGAGGCGCGTTCCCGAGCCGGTGGAGCCCGGCGTCAGGCCCCGGGGCTCGGCGCTGATCGCCCGCGCCGCGCTGACCATCGAGCGCGCGGCCCACGACTGGCGCGCGCGCAATGCGGCTCAAGCGCGGGCCGCGGCGCTTCCGCCGATGTCCGACGCCGAACTCATGAAGAGCCGCTACGCCGCGGACTATCGCAAGCTCATCGCGCTTGCGCGCGAGGGCGGCGCGGACATCGCGCTCGCCACCTCGACCATGGCGGTCGATGCGCGGAGCCCGCGCGAGGTCAAGGATTTCTACGGCGCGGTGTTCAAGCCGATCGACGACATCATCGCCGCCAACGCCGCCCACAACCGGCTGGTCAAGCTGATCGCGCGCGAAGAAGGCGCGCCGGTGATCGACCTGGCCAAGGGGGTCGACGGGGTTTGGGACGACGACCTCTATCTCGATATCGTCCACTTCACCGAGCGCGGCAACGAGCGGGTCGCAAACCTCATGTTCCGCGCGCTCATGCCGATCTTGGCCGAGCGCGACGGTGTGAAGTGCGAAGTCCATTGAGCTTGCGAAATCGCCCAAGCGCGCCGGGAGAGGGGCGGGGGACGCCAAGGCCGGCGCGGCCCAGCAGGCGAACCCTATCCTACGGCGGACGTCGCATTTCCGTCTGACGCGCCCGATCAAATGCGAGCTTTTCTTGTAATCATCCCATGACGAGCGGCGTCCGATAATGAGGCTCGCGTGAACCGAGCTTCCCGCCGAAGCCTGGGCGGAAGCGCCTGATTGGACCGGAAGACAAGGGAGCGGGCGAGGCGCGCGTATCAGAGGCCGCGTGAGCAAGCGTTCCGGATCGCCAACGACGTTAGCGAGCATGCGCGGGAACGGCGTCCATGCCGTTGTCGCGACATGCGAATCTTGCGGGCGAAGGGCAAATGTCAACCTGGACGGGCTGCCCGAGACCATGTTGGTTTCCGACGCCACCCGGCGGTTGCGGTGCAGCCGGTGCGGCGGCAAGCGGAACAGCGCCAGGCCTGCCTCGCGCGCGGGGGGCGAAGCCTGGAAGCTCGTTTTGCCTCGGTGGTCAATCTCGCCGGAATGGCTCTTGTTGCTGCCCGCCTTCATCATCGGCTCCGCACTCGGGCATGGTTCTCCGTCCGCTGAGCCGCCCTCGCTCGCCGACGCGCGGGCGGCGATCCACTACGCTCCGGGGGAGGACTTGGCGGCGATCGACGTCGCCCTGATCGGCAAAGCGACCCGGCAAATCGACATGGCGGCCTATGTGCTGACGGACAGGGCGGTCGTGAAGGCGCTGCGCGAGGCGGCGGGGCGCGGGGTCAAGGTGCGCATCTGGCGCGACGCCGGCATGGCGGCGAAGGTCGCCGATTATGACGTGGAGGCGCAGCTCGGCGGGCCGGTCGCGGGCCTTGAGATCCGCTCAAAGCCGCCAGGCGGCGAACTGATGCATTTAAAGGATTATTGCGTCGACCATCGCCTGTTGCGCACCGGCTCGGCCAATTTCAGCCGCTCCGGCGAGACCCGCCAGGACAACGACCTCGTGGTTCTGAGAGGGGCGTCCGTATGCGCGGGGTTCGACGCCAAGTTCGACCTGGCGTGGGGCGGGAGGTGAGGGAGGCGGCAGGGCCGGCTGACCCGGCTCAGCGGCGGGAAGACCAGTCCTTGTACCGCTTGAGGTTCTCTTCGTTCGGCGGATAAAGGCCCGGCAGCTTCGCTCCCTTCGCGACTTCCTCCATGATCCACGCTTCCATTCGCTCCTGTTCCGGGGCGGCGCGGACGACGTCCGCGATCAGCGCGGCCGGGATCAGCACGGCGCCGTCGTCGTCCACGACGACAAGATCGTCGGGATAGACGGCGACGCCCCCGCAGCCGATCGGCTCCTGCCAGTTGACGAAGGTGAGTGAGGCGACCGACGGCGGGGCGGCGACGCCCGCGCACCAGACCGGAAGGCCGCTCTCGAGCACGCCCGCGATGTCGCGCACAGCCCCGTCGGTGACAAGGCCCGCCAAGCCGCGTTGCCTGATCCTCCCGCACAGGATGTCGCCGAAGATTCCTGCATCCGTCACGCCCCTCGCGTCGGCGACGACAATCGAGCCCGGCGGCGCCTCCTCGATCGCCGCCCTCGTCGAGCGGGCGGAGGCCCACGAAGCCGGCGTCGCGAGATCCTCGCGGGCCGGAATGAAGCGCAAGGTGAACGCGCGCCCAATCGCGCGCTTCTGTCCGGGGCGAATCGGACGCGGGCCCCTCATCCACACCCGGCGCAGTCCATGCTTGAGCAGGACCGTGGTGATGGTCGCCGTCGACACCGGTTTCAGCGCGTCGATGATGTCGCTGAGTTCACTCATGGTTGCTCCGGCTGCAGGGCTCGGGTTTCGTCCCCGGAGAGTAAGCAGGTTTGCCTTGGCCCGCCAATGCAAACCTGCTTAGAAGCCCGAATGTGCAACGCCTATCGATTGCTGACCGATGCGGCCTCGCTGTTCGAGGGCTTCTCCGAGACCCGAATCAAAATCCGCTTCTCCGAGGGCAAGCCGAACCTCGAGGCGCGCGAGGACATCAGGATCACCGATCCGGCGCCGATCGTGCGCGCGGTTCAAGGCGAGCCGGAGGCGGGCGACCTCGTGCAACGGCGCTGGAGCTGGCCTGGGCCGAACGGCAAGCCGGTCTACAACTTCCGCTCCGATGGCCGGGAATTCGCGGACCGACGCTGCCTGATTCCCGCCGACGGCTTCTACGAGTTCACCGATCCGGCTGACAAAAAGAAGAAGCGGAAGGACAAGTGGCTGTTCACCAGGGCCGGCGAGCCCTGGTTCTGCATCGCCGGGATTTGGCGGACCGATAAGGACGGCGGCGAGGCCTTTACGATGCTGACGCTGCCTCCCGGTCCCGACATTGCGCCCTATCACGACCGGCAGATCGCCATCCTCGACCGGAAGGATTGGGCGGCCTGGCTCGACGTCTCGGTTTCAGCGAAAGCGATCCTGAAACCGCTTCCCGCGGGCAGCCTCGCGGTCGAACAGGTGGGCTAATACCAACGGCCCTAAACAGTGACCTTTGCCCATTCGCGGGTGGCGATTGAGGCGACGCGCTCTTTGTCGTTAGCGAAGAACATCAGGCTTCGCAGGCTTTGGCGACGATTTCGTCGTAGCTTTCATAGACCGTGTTGGCGAGCTTGTTGGCGCGCAGATAGGCCCAGATGTTTTCGGCCGGATTGAGTTCGGGCGAATAGGCTGGCAGAGGCAATAGGGTCATG
>DATNBG010000671.1:0-4426 GCA_035572075.1 Roseiarcus sp.
GAGGAGCCGGCGGTTCAGGCGGCGGTCGGCATGGGAGGGGCCGATCCCGCCGCGGTGTTCGCGGAGCTCCGTGCGCGCAAGGACCGGTTCTGAGGCGCCCTGCCCGACTGGGGCCCAACCAGCGCCTGTGGCGCGCGGCGGCTATGTTCACAGCAGTTGAAAAGCTGCATCCCCTCAAGTTGCGCAAACGAGCTCGCAAGTCCATGAAAGGATTGGCGCGCATAAACCGGTGCGCGCCGGGCTTAAGGGGAGAATCGAGCCCGCGCGGGCGCGATCCGCGAATCGGACGCTTCGGAGACTTGAAACTTGCAGGCCATCCCGGTCATCGACCTCATGGGCGGCGAGGTCGTCCGCGCGCGAATGGGCGAGCGCTCGGCCTACCGGCCGCTCGAATCGCCGCTGTCGCCGAGCAGCGATCCCATCGCGGTCGTCAGCGGCCTCATCGCGGTCTATCCGTTTCCGATCCTTTATGTCGCCGATCTCGACGCGATCGAGGGCAAGGGGGACAATCTCTCCGCCCTCAGGCGCCTGCGCTCGAACTTCCCGGCGCTTGAGATGTGGATCGACAACGGCGCGGCGGACGAGGCCGCGCTTGAGGCCCTGGCCGGTCTCGGCGCGCCGGTGATCGGCTCGGAATCGCAGCGCGACGGCGCGCTCGTCGCGCGCCATCGGGACTCGAGGCGGGTCGTGCTCTCGCTCGACTTTCGCGGCGAAGCGTTTCAAGGGCCGCCCGGGATCCTGGCCGAGCCCGCGCTCTGGCCGCGCCGGGTCATCGTCATGACGCTCGCCCGCGTGGGCGCCGGCGCCGGCCCCGATCTCGAGAGGCTAGGCGCGATCCGCTCGATCGCTCAGAACTGCGAAATCTATGCCGCCGGCGGCGTCCGCGACGCGACCGATCTCAAGGCGCTCAAGGCCGCGGGCGCGTCCGGCGCCCTGATCGCGACCGCGCTGCACCAGCGTCGGATCGTGAGAGCCGATCTCGAGGCGATCTGAAGAGGCGGCGCCGCCCTCAGAGTTTCTTCCCGTCCGGGCCGAACTGCTTGAGATAGGCGATCACGTTGTCGATGTCCTTCTCGTTCGGCAGGCCGGGAAAGATCATCTTTGTCCCGGGCACCACGCCCTTCGGATCCTTGAGGTATTTCTCAAGGTCATCCTTGGTCCAGGTTATGCCCGATTTCTCGTTGGCCTCGGAGTAATGGTAGCCGGGATAGGTTCCCGCCTTCCGGCCGACCACGCCGTTGAGGACCGGTCCGACCATGTTCTTGGCGCCCTCGCCGATCTGATGGCAGATCTTGCACTTGGCGAAGACCTTCTCGCCAGCCGCGGCGTCGCCGTCGGCCAGGGCGGCGCCCATGGAAACGACCAGCGCCGCTCCCGCAACCAAAATCGTCAAGAGCCTCACGTTCTCCTCCCTGATCAGGGTGTCCCGAGGCGGCCTGCCCAAGGGCCGTCGCATCTGACTTAGCAAGCGGAGCGGCCGAAGGATAGGGCGCGGGGCCTGGCTCATGGCGCTGCTGGTCGGCCGCCCGTTCAAAGCGCGTGACGCGGCGGGCGAAGGGTGCTAATCACGTCCCTTGTGGGATGCAAACGGCCCACGAGGAGAGAAACACAAGGAGTTCAAGACATGAACTGGACTGCTCCTGTCGTTATCGAAGTCTGTGCGGGCATGGAAGTCACGGCTTACCTGTCGGCGGAGATGTAAGGCGAGATGGGTCTATCCGCCTTAGGGCGGACGAAGTGGAGAGCCTTGCGGACCGGTGGCGAAGAACGGCCCCGATCCGGATCTCCCTGGTGTCGAGTCTAGCTATCCCCAGCGGCTGCGCCGCTGGCGATGAACGCCTCGATAGGCCCGCCGGGCAGGTCGTCATGGCCTTCCGGCGCGTACAATGGCGCCGGGCTCGTCTGGGGCCAGCGCCCTGAGACGGGATCGTCGAATTCCCAGTGATGCTTGCCGATAGTCGGGATGCGGGGGCCGCGGGGGCCTCTTGCTCGCGAGGAGAGCGTCGCCGCCTCGCACCGCTCGCGAGGTTCATCCGCGATATGGAAGGGTCTGCCCCGCGAAATGTTGACGATTGAGGCCAAGCTTAAGCGTTCCCCCCGCCTTTCCTGCCGCCGCGGCCATTGGAAGGCGTTCTTCGCCTTCCTAGCCGCGGCCTTCGCCCTCATCGCGGCTGCTGCTCACCCTGCGGACGCCGACCCGCTCGCGGTCAAGGTCGGCGTGATCCGCCAGACGCATTCGCGCGAAACGATCTCGATTCTCGACATCCCCGCCAAGGACGACTTCATCGCCGGCGCGCGGATGGGGATGGACGACAACAACACCACCGGCCGCTTCCTCGATCAGTCCTATTCGGTCGTCGACGCCAAGCTCGCGGCCGGCGACGATCCGGTCGCGCCGATGACCAAGATGCTCGCCGACGGCGTGCGCTTTTTCATCGTCGATCTGCCGGCCGCACAGGTTCTCGCGGTCGCCGACGCCGTGAAAGCCTCGGGCGCGCTGGTGTTCAACGCTGGCGCGCCCGACGACCGCCTGCGCGAGGAGGATTGCCGCGCCGACGTGATTCACGTCGCGCCGAGCCGTTCGATGCTGACCGACGGGCTCGCCCAATATCTGATCTGGAAGCAGTGGAGGCGCTGGTTCCTGGTGGTCGGATCGCACCCCGAGGACAAGCTGCTCGCCGACGCCTATCGGCGCTCGGCCAAGAAGTTCGGCGCGAAAATCGTCGAGGAGCGCACGTACCAGGACACCGGCGGGGGCAGGCGCTCGGACTCCGGCAGCGTCCAGACCCAGCAGCAGATGCCGGTCTTCACCCAGAACGCGCCCGCCTACGACGTGCTCGTCGCCGCCGACGAAAATGAAGTTTTCGCCGGCTATCTGCCCTATCGCACCTGGGATCCCCGACCGGTCGTCGGCTCGGCGGGATTGCGGCCGGCAAGCTGGGACCCCAGCCATGAATTCTGGGGCGCGGTGCAGTTGCAGAACCGCTTCGAGGCCGCCTTCAAGCGCGGCATGAATGCGCGCGACTACCAGGCCTGGCTCGCCATGCGCATGATCGGCGACGCGGTCGCGCACGCCAAATCGGCCGACCCCAAGACGATACACGACGATCTGGTCTCGCCCAATTTCGAGGTCGCCGGATTCAAAGGGCAGAGGCTGACCGTGCGCGACTGGAACCAGCAGCTGCGCCAGCCGATCCTGCTCACCGACGGACATGGCACGGTCTCGGTCTCGCCCCAGGAAGGCTTTTTGCACCAGACCTCGCAACTCGACACCATTGGCTTCGACCGGCCGGAGACCAAATGCAAACTTCATTGAAAGGTCTGGCGCTCCGAACCGTCGCGCTCGCCCTTCTGGCGGGCCTTGGCGCCTTTTCGCCGGCCTGGGCGACGACCGCCTACATCACCAACGAGAAGGGCAATTCGATCTCGGTCATCGATGTCGACAAGCTCGAGGTCACGCGCACCATCAAGACCGGGCAAAGGCCGCGCGGCATCGCGCTCAGCAAGGATGGCGGGGAGATGTTCGTTTGCCTCGGCGACGACGATACGATTGCGATCATCGACACGAAAACCTTGAAGGAGATCGGCGAAATGCCGTCCGGCCCCGACCCCGAGCAATTGCGCCTCAGCCCGGACGGGAAGCTCCTGTTCGTGGCCAACGAAAACAACGCGCTTCTGACCGCGATCGACGTCGCCACCCGCAAGGCGGTCTCCGAGTTTCCGGTCGGCGTCGAACCCGAAGGGGTGGCGGTGAGCCCCGACGGCTCGATCGTCGTCAACACCTCCGAAACGACCAGCATGGCCCATTTCATCGATTGGCGGAACAAGAAGATCGTCGCCAACATTCTTGTGCCTCCTCGTCCGCGCTACGCCGAATACACCAAGGACGGCTCGGAACTGTGGGTGTCGTCCGAGGTCGGCGGAACGGTCAGCGTCATCGATCCGGTCAAGCACACGGTCACGCATACGATCACGTTTGACGTGCCGGGACTGGCGAAGGAACTGATCCAGCCGGTCGGCATCCGCTTCAGCGCCGACGGCAAGCTCGGCTTCGTCGCGCTCGGTCCGGCCAATCGCGTCGCGGTGATCGACCAGGCGACCAAGAAGGTGCTCAAGTATCTCTTGGTCGGCCAGCGCGTCTGGCAATTGGAGCTGACGCCGGACGGCAAGTATCTGTTGACGACCAACGGCGTCTCGAATGACGTATCGGTGATCGACGTCGCCGCGCTGAAGGTGATCAAATCGATTGCAGTCGGATCGTTTCCTTGGGGCGTCGCGATCTCGAAACAATGACCGTGGCCGCCGATGCGCCCCCCAGGGCGGCCTTGAGCGCGCTCTCGGTCGAGAGCGTGTCGCACGCCTATGGCGCGCGGGTCGCGCTCGATTCGGTGAGCTTCGAGGTCGCGCCGGGCGGCTTCACCGTGCT
>DATNBG010000672.1:0-2010 GCA_035572075.1 Roseiarcus sp.
GGATCGATCCTGTACGACCTCGCGACCGGCTCGCGCGTCGGCACCGAGCGGGCGCTGTTCATGACGCTGATCGTGCTCTCCGCCGTGATCATGGACCGGCGAGCGCTGACCATGCGCAATCTCGCCTTCGCGGTTCTCGCCGTCGTCGCCATCTCGCCGGAGGCCATTCTCGGCGTCAGCTTCCAGCTCTCGTTCGCGGCTGTCGCCGCGCTGGTGGCGGTGATGGAGTCCCGGATCGCGGCGCTCGACCGGGACCCCGATCCGTTTCCCCCGAAGCGGGACGCAGAACCCAAGCCCCGCTTGCCCGGCGCCCGCTTCATCGAGAAGCCGCTCGCGCTTCTCGTCGCCACCGCCTTCGCGACCTCGGCCACCGCCTCGTTCATGGCCTATCACTTCCATGATCTGAGCCCCTATGTGCTGATCGGCAATCCGCTGACGCTGACCGTGATCGAGGTGTTCGCCGTGCCGGGCGCGCTGCTTGGCGCCGCGCTCTACCCGCTCGGGCTCGACGGGCCGGTGTGGATTTATGTCGGGGCGGGGATCAAGTTCATCCTGTGGGCCGCGCGGTTCATCGCGGAAGCGCCGCATTCGACGGTGCATGTGAGGGCGTTCGCGCCTTACGCCCTGCCGTTTCTCGCGGCCGCGGTGATGAGCGCGACCATCTGGCGGACCTGGACCTTCCGCCTGAGCGCCGTCCCGCTCGCCCTCATCGGGGTCGGCTTCGCCATGCACGGGCCGCGGTATGACGTCATCGTCGCGCCCTCCGGCGACCTGGCCGCGGTGCGCGACGCCGATGGCGCGCTCGAGGTCGTCGGCAAGCGCTTTAACGCCTTCGCCGCCGAGCAATGGCTGACTGCGGACGGCGACGGGCGCGATCCGGCTCAAGCGCGCGCGTTCGACGCGCCCTGCGACCGCTTCGGCTGCGTCGCCGCCCTGCCGGAAGGCGAATCGCTCTCGATCGTCCTCGATCCGCTGGCGTTCGACGAAGACTGCGCGCGGGCCGAGGTCGTGGTCAGCGCGCTCGCCGCGCCCTCGGACTGCAAGGCGAAATTCGTGCTGGACGAACCGGCGCTGGCGAGGCTTGGCGCGGTCGGCCTGACCTGGAGCGAGAGCGGCTTCACTTTGGCGAGTGACCGAAGCCCGCTCGAGAACCGCCCCTGGTCGCCGGCGCCTGAGCCCGCGCGCGACGAGAAGATTGTGCGCCCCGGCCATGGGCTCTCGCATGGCGCGGACCCGGCCGATGCGGCGGACAAGTAGGTCGAATGGACGGGACCGCGCCGGAGCGTCGCCCCGATTTGTCTGGTCTATATATCTACCTTAAGCTATACCGATAACATCAAGGAGATATCTCGATGGCGCTTTTCATCCGCGACGCCGAGGTCGACGCTCTGGCGGAAGAGGTTCGCAAACTCACCAAGGCGAAAACCAAGACCGAGGCGGTTCGCCGCGCTCTCAAAGCTCAACTTGCCGAGGCCCGCCGAGCGGCGCCGCTTGAGGATCGTCTGGCGCGCGCCAAGGTGCTCGCCGACGCCATGGGACCAAGCGACCCGCGCTTCGACATGAAAGCTTATACCGACGAGATGTGGGGCGACGCCTGATGTTCGTCGACGCTTCGGCCATCGTCGCCATTCTCGGACGCGAGCCGGGCTGTGACGAGATCGAAATGCGGCTGGCCGAAGTCGAAGGGCGGTTCTTCGTGTCTCCATTGGTGAAGTTCGAGGCGTCGGTCGCCCTCGCGCGCCAGAAGGCGGCGAAGGGGAAGGCCAAGCCCTCGCCCGAGTTGCTGCGGCAGGCGCAAGACGCCATCGACGCTTTCGTCAACGGCCTCGACGCCGAAGAGGTCGCGATTACGCCGGAGGTCGGACGGCGCGCGCTCGATGCCGCCGCGACTTATGGCAAAGCCGTCGGCCATCGCGCCGCTCTCAATTTCGGCGACTGTTTTGCTTACGCTTGCGCCAAGCTCTTGGGCGTCCGGCTCATCTACAAAGGCAGAGACTTCGCTCATACCGA
>DATNBG010000673.1:0-12569 GCA_035572075.1 Roseiarcus sp.
GATCATGCAAAGTCGTGATACTATGCTTTGATAATCAGAATCCAGAGACATCCCCATGCCAACGCCGCTCCCGCTTCTCCGCCCGCCGCGGCCGGTCGATCCGCGCCCGCCGCGAGGCCCGCGACGCCAGGCCGCCCCGGCCGAGAGCCCGGTCGCGATCGGGCGTCGAGGGACGGCCGTCCTCCCGGACGGGCTATCCGCCCCGCGGCCGGAGCCGGCGAGAGGACGGCGAAACGAAAACTGGAGCGAAGTCATTGAAAACACACACGCCCGCGAAAACGGCGAAATGAAAACGGAGTTAAGCCTTTGAAAACAAACAATCCCGCGAAATGCCTGATTCGGCGCTCATAACGATTCCAATAGCTTGCGGAATGCCCTGCGAAACGTTTCGTTTCGCTTGGCGAAATGACGGTTTGATTTCGCCCGTTTTTTCATGCTCCTCGCCGCGCGAAGCGAAACGGCCCGGCCGGCGGCGTCCGCGACGCCGCCCCACCAGCCGCATCCAGCTTGGCGGCGACGAGAAGAGAGAGGGCGAGACGATCGAAAATGGCGCCGTAACCAATTGAAAAGGCTCGATTCGGACTCGCGAATGGCGCCGGGCCGATCAAACCGCCGCTGGCTCCAGCGAGCCGGAGATCGGCCGGGCGGCGCGCGCGTCATGGCGCGCGAGGCGCCTGAGGAGATAGTCGACTTCGGCCTTCGCGGCGGGGCTCAGGCTCATGGCCGGCTTGCGCTGCGCGTCGGTGGAGATGATCCCGCGCCGCATCATCACATATTTCCGGACGGCGAGGCCCACGCCCTGCTGCTGCTCATAGCGGACAAGCGGCAAATGGGCGTCGAAAAGATCGTGAGCCTCATCGCGTTTTCCCTCGCGGGACAGGCGCACGACGTCGATCAGCATTTCCGGGAAGGCGTAGCCGGTCATCGCCCCGTCGGCCCCACGCTCCATCTCGAAGTCGAGGAAAAGCCCGCCGTTGCCGGTGAGGATCGGCACCCGGCGCAGCTTGCCCTCTTTCTCGAACCGCCTCAGCGCCGAAATCTTCTCGAGGCCCGGCCAGTCCTCATGCTTCAGCATGACGCAGGAAGGGTTGCCGGTGATGATCCGGCGGATGACCTCCGGAGTCATGACGACGCCGAGGGTCAGCGGATAGTCCTGAATGACGAAGGGGACGTCGGGCCCGATCGCCTCGGCCGCCTGCGCATAGTAGGTCACGATCTGCTCGTCGGTGCGCAGCGACGGGGGCGGGGCGATCATCACCGCCGCCGCGCCCTTGGCCCTGGCGGCGTGCGAGAGCGCCCGCATCGCCGCGAAGCCGGGCGCGGAGACGCCGACGATGAACGGCAGTTTCGGCGCGCGCGCGACACAGCGGGCGACGAAGCCGATCGCCTCGTCAAGATCGAGCTTGGGCGCTTCGCCCATGATCCCGAGAACGGTGCAGCCGTCGGCGCCGGCGGCGACGTAATGATCGATCATGCGATCGACGCTTGCCCCGTCGATCCTGCCGTCGGCGAGAAACGGCGTTGGCGCGATGGGGAAGACGCCTTTGGCGCCGGTCGGGAGCATGGGATCCGCCTTGGTTCGAGCCTTGCGATGATGGGGATTCGCCGCGTCCTTGGCAAGCGAGGGCGAACGGGACAATTTCGCTGTCTTAAGCTAGAGTCGGGTTGCAGCTTCGATCTTGAGATTCCCGCGAAGGAGGAAGCGATGACCCAAAGCAGCGCCTCGGTGTTATCCGCGGCGGCGCAAGCCAAGCCGCTGCCGTTCGACAATGCGCGCCTCGACGGTCTCCTCGACGAGGCCGGTATGGACGCCGTGGTGATCTCGTCTAAGCACAACATCCAATATCTGTTTGGCGGGTACCGATTCTTCTTCTTCGATCATTTCGACGCGATAGGCGTCAGCCGCTATTTGCCCCTGCTCGTCTATGTCAAAGGGCGCCCGGAGCAATCGACCTATATCGGGCACGGGATGGAAACCTACGAGAAGGACCTCGGCAAGTTCTGGACCCCGACCTTCCAGACCGCGGGAGCGACCCTCGACGCCGCGCAACTCGCGATCGATCATCTCGGCAAGCTCGCTCCGAACGTGAAACGCGTCGGCGTCGAGCGCGCGTTCCTGCCCGCCGATGCGGCGGAACTCATGGCTCGCGAGCTCCCAAAGGTTAAGTTCGTCGAGGCGCATTTGCCGCTCGAACGCCTGCGGGCCCGCAAGGCCCGGGAGGAGCTGGACCTGATCCGCACCGCGTCCGAACTCGTGGTCGACTCGATGCTGGCGGTGATCGCCTCGCATGGGCCGGGCGCGACGAAAAAGGAACTCGTCGAAGCGCTTCGCCGGGAAGAGGTGAACCGCGGCCTCACCTTCGAATATTGCCTGCTCACCGCCGGAACGAGCCTCAACCGCGCGCCTTCGGACGAGGTGTGGGGTGAAGGCGACATCCTGTCGCTCGACTCCGGCGGCAACTACAAAGGCTATATCGGCGACCTCTGCCGGATGGCGATCCAGGGCGAACCCGACAGCGAACTCGAAGACCTGTTGGGCGAAGTGAACGAAATTCAGATGGCCGCGCGCAAACCGATCCGCGCCGGCGCCAAGGGCGGCGAGATCTACGCCAGCGCCGCCGAAGCGCTGGGACGATCGTCGCGCGCCAATTCGATTGAGTTTGTCGCGCACGGGATGGGCCTCGTCAGCCACGAGGCGCCGCGGCTCACAAGCCACGGCCCGATCCGCTATCCGGCCTATGACGCCGACCGCCCGCTCGAGCAGGGCATGGTCATCTCGATCGAGACCACGATCGCGCACCCGCGCCGCGGCTTCGTCAAGCTCGAGGATACGCTCGCGGTAACGGACGGCGGCTGGGAAGCCTATGGCGATCGCGGGAGGGGATGGAATCGAGGCGGCGGCCGCGCCCAATAGCTCCGCGCGATCCCGCCACGGTCGGTTGGACGGGGTCTTGTGCCGATCGGACAATGGTCAAGCGCCCGGCGTTGCGATGAACAAAGCGTCTCGCGCTGTTCTCGTTTGGGATGCGCCCATCCGGCTGTTCCACTGGCTCGTCGCGGCGCTGGTCGCGGCGGCCTATGCGACCTGGCGGCTGAACTGGATGACCTGGCATGGCTGGATCGGCGAGGCGTTGCTCGCGCTGCTGCTGTTCCGGCTGTTGTGGGGCTTCTTTGGCAGCGAGACGGCGCGATTTTCTCGCTTTCTCGCTTCGCCCCGGACAGTTATGCAATACTTGAGGCATTGGCTTCGGCGCGAGCCCGACCGCCAGGTTGGACATAACCCGGCGGGCGGTTGGGTGGTGGCGCTCCTGCTCGCGCTGCTTCTAGCCGAGACGCTGACCGGGCTTTACGTCGCCAACGATATCGCCGACGAGGGACCGCTGACCGAGATTGTTCCGGCGCCCGTTGCGAACGCGATCTCCGCCGCCCACGGAATCCTCTGGGACGTCCTGTTGGCTTTGATCGCGCTGCATGTGCTGGCCATCGCCGCCTATGCGGCGAAGGGGCAGAACCTGCTGCTTCCGATGATCACCGGGACAAAGGCGCTTCCCGCCGGCGTCGCCGCGCCGCGGATGAAGAGCCATGCCCGGGCGGTCGTTCTCCTCGCCGCCGGCGCCGCGGCCGCGGCCATCCTCGCCAACCTGATTTGATCCGTCAGCTCTTGGGCGGGATCACCTGTCCGCGGATCTCGCCGGCCGGATGAGACTCGGTGTGGATGTTGGCATACCACTCGCCCGCCAGGAACTGCTTCGCCTGCTCGGGAGTGAGCGTCGCGCTCCCCTTGAGCGGGTTTGTGGGCGCCTTGCCCTGCGTGGTGATCCAGAGCACCGGCTTGACGTTCTCCCCCTTCTTGGCCGGCCCATGGAAATGAGCCATGGTGACCGGACTTGACAGTCCGCTATAGGAAATATCCCAGGTGAGAACCCGGGTCGCCGGGTCGTAGGTGAGGTTCGCGGTTCCTGTGCCGCTGGTCTCGATCGGAGGAACGGATTCCGCCCCGCTCAGCTGCGTCTTGAATGACAGGGGGGCCGCATTCGCCGCTCCTGTCCATAGGAGCCCTGCGGCCAAGACAAAGGGAAGGGCAGTTCGCCGAGAGATCGCAAAGTCCATCTTTTCCTCCTGAAGCGGTCGATCGCAACGGATCAAGGCGCGCTTGCGGCCTCATCATTGCACGATTTGCCGCCGAAGGCGCGCTCTTTTCCCGGCCCTCGGAGTGTGGGAATGTGCTTTGCCTGAAATGGGAAACAGGCGCAATGCGGCGTCGCTTCGCTGAACGCGCGTTCGACTTCATGGGCGCCCGCCGCCGGTGCCGTGTCGACGCCGCTTGTCGCGAAGCCATTGGCGGTGGTCGGGCGGAACTGGGCTGATGCCGAAACTCTCGATCCGGGCAAGGCTGATTTTTCTCTCGATCTTGCTGCTGGCGATCCTTGTTGTCTCCGCCCTGCTCTTGATCCGGGAGCTCGCGCGCAACTCGCAAGGCCTCGCCGAGGAGGCGTCGCTGGTGTCCGTTGTCAAGAACGCCAATCTGGCGAGCAAGCACTTTGGAGACTTGAAGTATTGGGCGGTCGACTCGGCGGTCACTCAGCTCGCTCGCTCACAGGAAGCGGCCGCCGTCGCCAAGCAGCGGCTCGATTCTGACCTGAAGACGATCTCCCCTGTCGATCCCGCCGTGGTCGCCGCGATCGAGGGTGAAGTCGACAGGCTGACCGATCTGACCCATCAGGCCGGGGTCGCCTACTCGAGCGACGACAGCGCCGCCGGCAACACGCTGCTGGAAAAAGCCAAGAGCCGCATTCTCAATATCGATGACGAAATCAACCACGTTGTGGACCGGGTCGAGCAGCAGGCGGTGGCGAGGCGCGACGCCTCGACGCGCAAGGCTGCGCTCGCGGTCAGGCTGTCGATTGTGGGCGGACTCTGCGTGCTTGCGTTCGCGCTCGGCTTCACCGCGCTCACTGTGCGTTCCATCACCGTTCCCTTAAGACAGATGGAACAAAGCATGGCGTCGATCACGCGCGGCGCACTCGACGTCCCGCTGCCGGCCACCGATGTCTCGGACATCGAGGCCATGACCAGGACGCTCGGCATGTTGCGCGACAGCCTGATTGAACGCGGTCGTCTCGAACGCGAACGGCAGCGCGCCGAAGCGGAGATCCGGACCGCGCGCGACACCGCCGAGGCGGCGTTGCGCGATCTCAAGGCGACCCAGGCCAATCTGATCCAGGCTGAAAAGATGGCGTCGCTGGGCCAGCTGACTGCCGGCATTGCCCACGAGATCAAGAACCCGCTGAACTTTGTCAACAATTTCGCGGGCCTTTCCGTCGAGCTGCTCGAAGAGTTGAAGGAGACGGCCGCGCCAGCGCTTGCTGGCCTCGATGAAGACGGTCGCCGCGAAGTCCACGACGTCATCGCCATGCTGACCAGCAATCTCGAACGGATCGTCGAGCACGGCAAGCGCGCCGACAATATCGTCAAGAGCATGCTCGCGCATTCGCGCGGCGGCGGCGGCGAGCGTCAGAGCGTGGACCTCAACGAACTCGTCGAGGAAGCGCTCAACCTCGCCTATCATGGCGCGCGCGCCCAGGATCCGAACTTCAACATCACGCTCATGCGCGACTTCGGCAAGGACATCGCGCCAATCGAGCTCGCGCCGCAAGACATCACGCGAGTGCTCCTCAACCTGATTGGCAATGGCTTTTACGCCGCGAACAAGCGCCGCCGGGAGACCAGCGACGGGGCGTTCAAGCCGTCGCTCGCAGTGGCCACCCGCGATCTCGGCGACGCCGTCGAGATAAGGATACGCGACAACGGGCGCGGCATCCCGCCAGAGGTGAGGGACAAGCTGTTTCAACCGTTCTTCACCACCAAGCCGGCCGGCGAGGGCACCGGGCTCGGGCTCTCGATCAGCTATGACATCGTCACTCACGGACATGGCGGCGCGATCGCGGTCGAAAGCGATGTCGGCGCGTTTACCGAGTTCGCCGTCCGTCTGCCGCGGCGCTTCGCTGTTGCAGGGGCGCCGGAATCCCGGGCGGGACGCAAGGAGGCTTCGTGACAGTCAGCATCCTCGTTGTCGACGACGAACCCGATGTCGCCGATCTGTTTCGCCAGCGGTTTCGCCGCGAGGCGCGGCAGGGCGACTACGTCCTCCATTTCGCGCTCTCGGCCTCGGAGGCGCTCGAACTTCTCAGCGGCTCCATCGAGCCGCGGTTGATCGTGATTTTATCAGATATTAACATGCCGGGAATGGATGGGCTTACGCTCCTGCGCGAGATCAAGGCGCGGTGGCCGGACATCCCCGTGATGATGCTGACTGCCTACGGCGATGAAGAGCGGCGTAAACGCGCTTTCGAAGCTGGCGCAGCCGATTTCGTGACGAAGCCAGTCGATTTTGACTACTTGAGGGAGCGGCTGCGCGAATTGCAGGCGGCGTTGAGCTGAAGGGGCTCCATTGACGAGTTCGGCCAAAATCCTCGCTGTCGACGACGAGCCCGATTTTGAGCTCCTGATCAGGCAGCGCTTTCGTCGCCAGATCCGCGAGGAGGAATTCGAATTCCGGTTCGCTCATCACGGGGAAGAGGCGTTGACCGCGCTCGCCGCCGAGCCTGATATCGACCTGATGCTGCTCGACATCAACATGCCGGTGATGGACGGGTTGACCTTGCTTAGCGAACTGCGCGAGCGGCAGTCGGCGGTGCGGGCGATCATGGTCTCCGCTTATGGCGACATGGCGAACTTGCGCACCGCGATGAATCGGGGCGCCTTTGATTTCGTCACCAAGCCGGTGGATCTGAGCGATCTCGAAATCACCGTCCGCAAGGCGCTGGCCAGCATCGCAAAGCTGCGTGAGCTCGATCGTTTGCGCATTGCGGCCGAGCGAGCGCGCAACAATCTGTCCCGCTACTTTTCGCCGAACATCGTCGAGCTCCTGGCTTCGCAAGACGAACCGCTCGGCGCTGTCCGTCGGGAAACCGTCGCGGTTTTGTTCGCCGACATTGTCGGCTTCACGCGAATGGCGGAAGCCATGCCTCCGGAGGAGACCATGGCGATGCTCCGCGAATTTCATTCGCGGATGACGGCGCAGATTTTCGCCCACGGCGGCACGGTCGACAAATATATTGGCGACGGGATCTTCGCCGTGTTCGGCGTGCCGAGCGCGAGCGCAGGCGATGCGGCCAACGCACTCGTTTGCGCCGAGAAGATGCTTGACGCGCTCGAGGGATGGAATGACGAACGCGAAGAATCGGGTGAGGCTCGCGTGGCCATCGGGATCGGTCTCAACTACGGACCCGCGGTTCTCGGCGACATCGGCAGCAAGCACAGCATGTCGTTCACGGTGATTGGCGATACGGTGAACACGGCTTCTCGTTTGCAGACGCTGACCCGCACTCTCGGGACGCCTCTGGTCATTGGCGGCCGGCTCGTTGAAGCGCTGAAGGCAGGACCCTCCGAAACCGCGGTCGGGTTGATGGCCCAATTGCAAGATGCGGGCGAGCAGGTCTTGCGAGGCCGGGCCGGCGCGGTCCGCGTTTGGACCCGCAAGACGGCCGGATGGATCGCTCCGGAGTAGCGCGATCCGGTCCAAGGTTGGAGAAGCGGAGCAATCAACCGGCGAAGCGGGGCTCGGGAACGCCGCGGACGCCAAGATCGTGAATGGCGAAGAGGCTGCCGCGAAGGACGCCGTCGCCGGGAAAGCGCGGCAGTGGGGGCTTGGCCATTGAAGTCGCATAGAGGATGTCGAGGTCCGGGCCGCCGAACATGACGCTCGTCACTTTCTTCACCGGCATGTCGATGACACGATCGACTTTGCCGTCCGGCGTGTAGCGCACGATTCTGCCGTCGTAGACCAGGGCATTCCAGAGGCACCCCTCGGCGTCGACGGTCGAACCGTCGGCGGCCCCGCCGCGCGAACGGTCAACCTTGCAGAAGGTGCGCTTGTTGGAGACGCCGCCGGTGTCGAGATTGTAGTCGTAGGCCCAGATCTCGCCCGTCCAGGTGTCGGCGAAATAGAAGGTGCGCCCATCCGGACTCCAGCACGGGCCGTTCGAAACGATGATGCGGTCGTCGAGCTTGTGCAGCGAGAGGTCAGGATCGAGACGATAGAGGGCGCCATTCGGACCCTCTTCCATCGTGTCCATCGAGCCAGCGATGAATCGCCCCTGCTTGTCGACCTTGCCGTCGTTGATGCGATTGGCCGGCTTGTCCGACTCGGGATCGACGATGAGCTGGCAGTCGCCGGTCTTGAAGTCGAGAAAATGAAACCCGTTCGCGAGCGATACGATTGCGCCGCCTTGGCGGCGCAAGGCCATGGAGCCGATCTTCGCGGGCACGTCCCAGGCGCGCACCTCGCGCCCGTCGGCCGTGCAACGGAAGACGTTGCAGCCAAAGCTGTCGATAAAATAGAGGCGCTGCTCGTCGACGTCCCAGAGCGGGCCCTCTCCGAGTATAGTTTTAACGTCGATCAGCACTTCGATGCGCATCAGAATCTCCCTCCGTGCGGTCGAGCGCTTAGAACGCGACCCGGTCGCCGCCCTTGAGCTCAAGAATTTCGCGGGCTTCATCCGGGCTCGCGACCGAAAGGCCTAGCCCCTCGATGATCTGCCGCGCTGCGCGCACCTGCTCGGCGCTGCTCGTGGTTAATCGTCCGGGACCGGACCAGAGCGAGTCCTCGAGCCCGACGCGGACGTTGCCGCCCATCGCAGCCGCCATTGCAGCGATGGGAAGTTGATTGCGGCCGGCGCCGAGCACCGACCATTTGTACTGATTGCCGAACAGCCGGTCAGCGGTGCGCTTCATATGCATGACGTCCTCGGGGTGCGGCCCGATCCCGCCCAGGATGCCGAAAACGGTCTGGACGAATAGCGGCGGTTTGACGAGGCCACGCTCGAGGAAGTGGTGGAGATTGTAGAGATGGCCCGTGTCGTAACACTCGAACTCGAAGCGCGTCCCGGAGCCGCCGAGGGTGCTCAGCACGAATTCGATGTCCTTGAACGTGTTGCGAAAGACGAGGTCGCGTGAATTCTCCAGCGCCTGCGGTTCCCAGTCGTGCTTGAAGGTCTTGAAGCGGTTGAGCATCGGGAAGAGCCCGAAGTTCATCGAGCCCATGTTGAGCGACGCCACCTCCGGCTTGAACTTCGCCGCGGGTTTCACCCGCTCCTCGACCGTCATGAAGGGCGCGCCGCCAGTCGTCAGGTTGATGACCGCCTTCGTCGACTGCTTGATACGCGGCAGGAAGCGGGCAAAGGCCTCGGGCGTCTGGTCTGGCCTGCCCGTCTTCTCGTCGCGAGCGTGCAGGTGAACGATCGCGGCGCCGGCCTCCGCCGCTCCGATCGCGGCCTCGGCGATCTCATCGGCCGTAACCGGAAGGTGAGGCGACATCGACGGAGTGTGGATCGCCCCCGTCACAGCGCAGCTGATGATGACCTTGTTCGATTGAGCCATGCAACTGATCTTCCTCTGTCTTCCAGTCCGTCAACGACCAAGTGTCTTGTCCGCCCGCCGCTTGTGGGCGGTGAGCGCGATCAGGCGGCGATCCCGCCAGGCCTGGCGCTCGACGAGACTATCGGCGCCGAGAAGCTTGCGCCGCTCGGACTCGATCCTATCCATGACCGGGCCGCTCCAGTCGGCGCGCCATTGGGTCGAAGGAAAGATGCGGGAGTAGATGCTCTGATAGCGTTCGGCATAGTCACGCACGCCGCCAGGCGCGTTGAGGTCTATGGTCTCGAACGGCCCCATGAAGGACCAGCGCAAGGCGAGCCCATCGCGAATCCCGACGTCGATGTCCTCGATCCCGGCGACTCCCTGCTCGACGAGGCGGAAGGCCTCCTCCAGCAGCGCGCCTTGCAGGCGATTCATGACGAAACCGTCGATCTCACGCTTCATCACGATCGGCGCGTGGCCTGCGTCGCTTAGGAACTTCGCCGCGCGGTCGACGGCCGACGGGTCCGTCCACGGCGCGGGAACGACTTCAGCGGCGGGAATGAGATAGGGCGGATTGATCGGGTGGACGACAAGACAGCGCGCTCGGCCCTTGAGGTTTTCGGTGAAGGCCGAAGGCAGGATGGCCGAGGTCGAGCTCGCCAGCAGGGCCTCGGGCGGCGCGGCGGCGTCGAGCCGCGCGAACACTCGGCGCTTCACTTCGACATCCTCGGGAGTGTTCTCCTGAATGTAGATCGCATCCTCGAGCGCCGCTTCGAAGGTTGGCGCTACACGGATTCGCGCAGCGACTTCACGGGCAGAGGCGCCGTTCAGAAGATCGTTCGCGTCAAGGTCGGGCAAGAGCCGCTCGATATACGCCTGTGCCTTGCCCGGCGCCTCGCCGTCCTGGTCCCAAAGGGCGATCTCGCAACCGGCGCGGGCGAAACTGATCGCCCACGCCCGTCCGACGAAGCCCGAGCCGATAATTGCTGCTCTTGTCATGCCGCCTCCGCGCGCGAGAAAGCCGTCCCTCACAATGTTTCGACGTTGCCGTCCACGCCGAGCGATTGGCCGGATACGTTCCGGCCCGCGGGGGACAAGAGGTAAGCGATTGTCGCTGCGACGTCGCCCCCGGTCACCATCCGCCGCATCGAGACCCGTTCGAGATAGGTCTTTTCCATGGCCTCGTAGCTGACCCCAGTCTGTTTGGCGCGCGCGGCGATAACTCTGCTCATGCGCGGTCCCTCGACGATGCCCGGCAGGATCGAATTGACGCGGATATTGGCGGGTCCCAACTCCTTGGCGAGACTCTGGGTGAAGCCGATGACGCCAAACTTGGCCGCCGAGTAGGGGGTCCGGAACGCGTAGCCGAATCGCCCCGCGGCCGAGGACAAATTGACGATCGAGCCCCCGCCGGCGGCCTTGAGAAGGGGCACGGCGAAATGCGCGCAGAGGAACTGCCCGGTCAGACAGACATCGATGGTGCGGCGCCAATCCTCGGGGCGGATGTCCTCGACGCCGCCGGTCGGCCCGGCGATGCCGGCGTTGTTGATCAGCGCGTCGAGACCTCCAAGTGAGGCTTTGACGTCGTCGAACAGGTGAGCCACGTCCGCCTCGGATGAGACGTCGGCCTTGGTGATTCCGGCGTCGGGATGAGCGGCGCGGTAGCCGGCGAGGAACTCGTCGGAGACGTCGCAGATATGGACTCGCGCGCCGCGGGCCATGAGCAGATCGGCGATCGCTCGCCCAATGCCCGATGCGCCGGCGGTGATGAGGACGCGCAACCTCTCGGGGAGAGCGAAGACGTCTGGGGAACCGCTCATGAGTCTCTCCGACAATCAGCTTCGCCTGTCGCGCAGCGCCATGACCGCGACGAGGACGACGAGGCCGAACAGGATGGTTCGCGTCGCATACGGCAGGGTGGTGCCGGCAAGCAGGGTCTGCAGTGATGTCAACAGTAGCGCGCCCCCAAGCATGCCGAGATAGCTGCCTCGGCCGCCAGTGATCAAGGCGCCGCCGACCACCACCACCGCGATCGAGGGCAACAGATAGTCGTCACCCATGCCGAGGCTCCCCTGCCCGGAAAAGCCGGTGAGTAGCACGCCGACTAGCGCCGAGCAGAGCGCGGACAGCATGTAGACGCCGATGGTGGTGCGGCCGACAGCAATTCCCGAGAGGCGCGCGACGCGAACTCCGTTGCCAATCCCGTAGACGCGCCGGCCGAATGGCGTATCCGACAGCAGGACAACGGCGAAGACGACGAAGGCAATGAGGAAAAAGACGACCGGCGTGACGCCCACGACATGTCCGGTCATGAACCAGCGCAAGAGCGGCGAGGCGAACCCGGCCGGCGTTCCATGGGAATAAAGCAGCGCGGCGCCCTGCAGGAAGCCGTTCATCGCCAAAGTGACCACGATGGGCGACACCCCGAGCGCGACCACGCCGACGCCGTTGGCGAAGCCGATGACACAGGCCAGCGCCAGCACGATCGGCAAGGCATAGAGGAGCTTCGCGTCCGATCCTTGCACCAGCCCGGCGAGCAGGATGCCGCAGAAACCGATGGTCCAGGGCACGGAGAGGTCGAGCCCGCCGGTGAGGATCACCGTGCCCTGGCCGAGCGCCAGGATGGCGAGGAAGCCTGAGAGGACGGCGAGCGCGTCCCAATAGCGCCAGTTGGTGATCGCGTGGCCGAGCGTCGCCTCCGTCACAATCAGAACGATCAAAAAGCAAACATAGGCCGGCAGCGCATAGCGCAACGTTTGAGAGTGGCGCGTGAACCAGCTCACCCCGGAGAAGGGAGACGACGCGGCTTCGCTCGGACTTCCCACAACGAGGCGGCGGTCGCCGCCGCCGATCTGGCGCGGCAGCATGCCCTTTCGCCAGGCGCCGAGATGGACGAGCCCGCCGCGGATCTGACTGGCCAAAGTTGATTCGCGCGAAACAGATGACGCCAGAACAGCAACCAAAAGAATGAGTCCCTCGGCGATGCTCGAATAGTAGGCCGAGACGTTCAAAACCAGGAGAATGTTGACGACAATCATCAGAATGTAGGCGCCGACGATCGATCCGATCGGGCCGCCGCGGCCGCCGCCGAGGCGGGTCCCGCCGACCACGACCGCGGCGAAGATCGACAGCAGCAAAGGATTACCCAC
>DATNBG010000674.1:0-2264 GCA_035572075.1 Roseiarcus sp.
CCGATCGCGTATCCGGGAAAGTCCATCTCCGCGAGCGCTTCCGCGCTGAAGGCCCGGAGATCCTTTTCCGTGCCCCCCTGGACGATGCCGAAGATTGCCCTCCCCGGCTGCTCGCCGAAGGCGATCCTGGAGCGCTCGGCCCATTTGAGAGACAAGCGCATCGCGCGCTCGGCCTCCTCGCGCGAGCACGGCAATCGCAGGCACTCGTCGAGCTGCATCTGGATGTCCGAGCCCAGAAGCCGCTGGACCTCCATCGAACGCTCGGGCGTGAGCTCGTGGCGCGATCCGTCGATATGCGACTGGAAGATCACGCCGCGCTCGCTGAGCTTGCGGAGTCTCGCGAGGCTCATCACCTGGAAGCCGCCGGAGTCGGTGAGGATGGGATGGGGCCAGTTCATGAACCTGTGCAGGCCCCCGAGCGCCGCGATCCGCTCCGCTCCCGGCGCCAGCATCAAATGATAGGTGTTGGAGAGCACCACGTCGTAGCCGAGCGCCCTCACCGCGCCCGGATGCATGGCCTTGACGGTCCCGGCGGTGCCGACCGGCATGAAGGCCGGCGTACGAATGGCGCCGCGTGGGGTCGAGATCGCGCCTAAGCGCGCCTCGCCGTCGGTCGCATGAACGGCGAAGGAGAAGCCGCGGCTCACGGGCGCTGGCCGGGCGCGCCTGGAGCGTTCGCCCGGTTGAGCAGGCAGGCGTCGCCGTAGGAATAGAACCGATAGCCGGCCTGAATGGCGTGCGCGTAAGCCGCCTGCATGGTCTTGAGCCCGCTGAAGGCCGAAACCAGCATGAACAGCGTCGAGCGCGGCAGATGGAAGTTGGTCATCAGCATATCGACGACGCGAAACTCGTACCCGGGGGTGATGAAAATGTCGGCAGCCCCCGAGAACGGCCTGAGCCGCCCGCTTTCGTCCGCGGCGGCTTCGAGAAGGCGCGCGGCCGTCGTGCCGACGCACACGACCCGGCCACCCCCTGCCCTAACGGCGTTGAGCGCTTCGGCAGTCGCTGAGTCGATCGAACCCTGCTCGGCGCGCATCTTGTGGTCGCCCGTATCCTCGACCCTGACCGGCGTGAAGGTGCCGGCGCCGACGTGCAAGGTGACCCGATGCAGCGCGACGCCGCGCGCCGTCAGGCGCTCGACCAGGGCGGGCGTGAAATGAAGCCCCGCCGTCGGGGCGGCGACCGCGCCGGGTTTGGCGGCGAACATGGTCTGATAGTCCTCGCGGTCGCTCTCCGAGGGCGCGCGCCGCGAGGCGATGTACGGCGGCAGGGGGGCGGCGCCCAAACGCTCGATCGCCTCGTCGAGCGCGGCGCCCGCAAAGTCGAAGCGCAGCAGAACCTCGCCCGCTTCGCCCCTCTCCTCCACTTCCGCGTCGAGCGCCGCGAGCAGGCAGGCCATGCTTTCGCTCGACTCGCCGAAGCGGATGCGCTCGCCGGCGTTGAGCCTCTTGGCCGGCTTGACGAGCGCCCGCCAGCGGCAATCGTCGACGCGTTCGATCAGGGTGGCTTCGATCGAGGCGACGGAATCGCCTCTCACCCGCACGCCTTCGAGCCGCGCCGCGATCACCCTCGTGTCGTTGACGACCAGCGCGTCGCCGGGCCCGAGGAAATCCGGCAAATCCCGCACATCCGCGTCGGTAAGGCCGCCATCGGCGCCGACGACCAGCATCCGCGCGCTGTCCCGCGGATTGGCGGGATGAAGCGCGATACGCTCAGGGGGAAGAACGAAATCGAAGGCGTCGACGCGCATGACCCCTGTGGCGCGCTCAGCTCAGGCTCGCCTTGACGATCCTGTCGGGATCGCGGACCGGCTCGCCGCGCTTGATCTTGTCGACATTCTCCATGCCCGAGACGACCTTGCCCCAGACCGTGTATTTCCGGTCGAGGAAGGGCGCGTCGGCGAAGCAGATGAAGAACTGCGAATTGGCCGAATCCGGGCTCGCGGCGCGCGCCATCGACACCGTCCCGCGCTTGTGCGGCTCGGCGTTGAACTCGGCCTTGAGGTCGGGATATTTCGACCCGCCGGTTCCGGTTCCGTGCGGGCAGCCGGTCTGGGCCATGAACCCGTCGATCACCCGGTGAAAGACGATCCCGTCGTAAAAGCCCTCGGAGACCAGCCGCTTGATGTGCGCGACATGGCCCGGCGCCAGCCCTGCGTCCATTTCGATCACCACCGGGCCCTTGCTCGTCTCGAGGGTCAGCGTATCGCCTTCGCGGCTCATTTCGTCGTTCCTTATTGCTTCGCAGCCGGCGCAATGCGCATG
>DATNBG010000675.1:0-4594 GCA_035572075.1 Roseiarcus sp.
CGCGTGGATATGGCGGCGGAGTGGAAGGCCGGCATGATCAGCACATTCGCTGTGTCTTTCAGCCGGCAGAACGGGTAGGCGGCCATCAGTTCCTTGTTGAGCGCGACATCGGCGCCCATTTCGCCATCATATTCAAAATCCACCCGCTTGGCGTCGAGGATCCGCACCGCTTCCTGCACCCGCTGGGCGCGCTCGCCAGGCGGGTGTCCGAAATTGGAGAAGGCCAGTAACGCGACACGCGGCTCGTAGCCGAGCCGGCGCGCCACGCCCGCCGCCTCGATCGCGATATCGGCGAGCTCCTCGGCAGTCGGCAGTTCGACGATGGCGGTGTCAGCGACGAGAATCGGGCGCCCGCGCGAGAGGATGATCGAGACGCCGACCACCCGGTGGCCCGGCTTGTCGTCGATCACGCGGCGGACTTCCTCCAGCGCGATCGAGAAGTTGCGGGTGACGCCGGTCACGATCGCATCCGCGTCGCCGCGCGCGACCATAGCCGCGCCGAAGTAGTTGCGATCCTGGTTGATCATGCGCTGGCAATCGCGGAACAGATAGCCCTGCCTTTGCAGCCGCTCGTAGAGAAACTGCGCGTAAATCGCGTTCCTTTGCGACAGGCGAGCGTTGTGAACCTCGATGCCCTTGTCGGCGAGGTCGAGGCCTGACGCATTGGCGACGGCTCTCACGCGCTCTTCGCGGCCGACAAGAATCGCGGCGCCGAGGCCCTGGTTGACGAACGAATAGGCGGCGCGGATCACCTGCTCTTCCTCGCCTTCGGCGAACACCACGCGTTTAGGGGTGCGGCGGACCCGCTCGATGATGAGCTGCATTGCGCCCGCGATCGGGTCGCGGCGGGCGGACAATTGCGCCTTGTAGCCGGCAAGATCGACGATCGGCCGCCGCGCCACCGCGGAGGCCATCGCGGCCTTGGCCACCGCGATCGGCACGACATGAATGAGGCGCGGATCGAAGGGAACCGGAATGATGTAGTCGCGGCCAAAGCGCGGCCTCGCGCCGCGATAGGCCGCCGCAACTTCGTCGGGGACGTCCTCGCGCGCGAGGTTGGCGAGGGCCTCAGCCGCCGCGATCTTCATTTCCATGTTGATCGTCTTGGCCCGCACGTCGAGCGCGCCCCGGAAAATATAGGGAAAGCCGAGGACGTTGTTGACCTGGTTGGGATAGTCGGAGCGCCCGGTGGCGATGATCACGTCGTCGCGCGCCCGCTTGGCGTCCTCAGGCGTGATTTCCGGATCGGGATTCGCCATTGCGAAAATGATCGGATCGGGCGCCATGCCTTTGACCATGTCCGGAGTCAGCGCGCCCTTGGCCGAGAGGCCGAAGAAGATGTCAGCTCCCTTGAGCGCTTCCTCCAGAGTTCTGAGCGGTGTGTCGACCGCGTGCGCGGATTTCCACTGGTTCATGCCCTCCTGACGGCCGCGATAGACGACGCCCTTCGTGTCGCAGAGGAGGACGTTGGCGGGTTCGAATCCCATCGCCTTGATCAGGTCGAGACAAGCGATGCCGGCGGCGCCGGCGCCGTTGCAGACGAGCCGCGTCGTCCGAATGTCGCGCCCGGTCAGATGCATGGCGTTGATCATGCCGGCAGCCGCGATGATCGCTGTGCCGTGCTGATCGTCATGAAAGACGGGAATGTCCATCATCTCCCGCAGGCGCTCTTCGATGTAGAAGCACTCCGGCGCCTTGATGTCCTCGAGATTAATCCCGCCGAACGACGGTCCGAGATATTTCACCGCGCCGATGAATTCGTCCGGGTCCTCGGTCCCGACCTCGAGGTCGATCGAATCGACGTCGGCAAAGCGCTTGAACAGCACCGCTTTGCCTTCCATTACCGGCTTCGCGGCGAGCGCTCCGAGATTGCCGAGGCCGAGGATCGCGGTGCCGTTGGTAACAACCGCAACCATGTTGCCGCGCACCGTGTAGTCATAGGCGGTCGACGGGTCGGCGGCGATCGCCTTGACCGGAACCGCAACCCCCGGCGAATAGGCGAGCGACAGGTCGCGCTGGGTCGCCATCGGCTTGGTGGGCACGATCTCGAGCTTGCCTGGGCGCCCTCGCGAGTGAAACTGGAGCGCTTCCTGATCGGTGATCGAAGGGCGCTTGTTCGGTCCGTCGACCCTGTCGTTCATGATTGAAACCCTGCCTGGATTCTTGAGCGGAAGGCCGGACGCCGCGGCGGCGAGGGTCCGCACTTCGGTCCGTTTCCTCCAGCGGCGCTAGCCCTGTTAACCGCCCGCATAGTGAGGGGGCGCCATGCTTTTGGCAATCGCCCGACGGCTCAAAGGTCTCTTGCTTTCATATAAGGATATGTTTATATGGTTATGTCAGTGCGAAAAGCCTTGGAGCGCCGCCCGGAATGAACTGGTCCCAGAAGCCCTCCGGCGAGACGGGCTCGCCGCCTCGCGAGGACGCGCTGACGGCGCTGAAGCGCGCCGCCGCCGAGGGCATCCTCATCATCGACGGCGCGATGGGCACCCAGATCCAGTGCCTCGGCTTCGACGAGGCGCATTTCCGCGGGGCCCGCTTTCATTCCTGCGACCGCCTGCTGCAAGGGAACAACGATCTCCTGACGCTGACCCAGCCGCAGGCGATCGAGGATATCCATTTCGCTTATGCGCTGGCGGGCGCGGATATCCTCGAGACCAACACCTTCTCCTCGACCTCGATCGCTCAAAGCGACTACGGCACGCAGGACCTCGTCTACGAGCTCAATCGCGACGGGGCGCGATTGGCGAAACGGGCGGCGATCAAGGCGGAGAAGGCGGACGGCCGGCGCCGCTTCGTCGCCGGCGCCCTGGGGCCGACCAACCGCACCGCCTCGCTCTCGCCGGACGTCAACAATCCGGGCTTCCGGGCGGTCACGTTCGACGAACTTCGCGCGGCTTACGGCGAGCAGATCAAGGGCCTCCTCGACGGCGGCGCGGACATCCTGCTGATTGAGACCATCTTCGACACGCTGAACGCCAAGGCCGCGATCTTCGCCTGTTTCGAGGCCTTCGCCGAGCGCGGCGCCGAGACGCCGCTCATGATCTCGGGCACCATCACCGACCGCTCGGGGCGCACCCTTTCCGGCCAGACGCCGACCGCGTTCTGGCATTCGGTGCGCCATGCCCGCCCCTTTTCCGTCGGTCTCAATTGCGCGCTTGGCGCAAGCGCGATGCGCGAGCACCTGGCCGAGATTGCCGCCGCCGCGGACACGCTCGTCTGCGCCTATCCCAACGCCGGCCTTCCGAACGCCTTCGGGCAATATGACGAGAGCCCGGAGGCGATGGCGGAACAGATCGGCGCCTTCGCCGCCGACGGCCTCGTCAACATTGTCGGGGGATGCTGCGGCTCGACGCCTGACCACATCCGCGCCATCACGGACGCCGTGCGCAGCCATAAACCCCGCATGGCGCCGACCGTCGCGCCGCTGATGCGGCTCTCCGGCCTTGAGCCGTTCACGCTGACTAGCGACATTCCGTTCGTCAATGTCGGCGAGCGCACCAATGTCACCGGCTCGGCCAAGTTCCGCAAGCTGATCACCGCCGGCGACTTTTCCGGCGCCCTCGTCGTTGCGCGCGACCAGGTCGCGGGCGGCGCGCAGATCATCGACGTCAACCTGGACGAGGGGCTCATCGATTCCCAGGCGGCGATGGTCGAGTTCCTCAACCTCGTCGCCGCCGAGCCCGACATCGCGCGCGTGCCGGTGATGATCGATTCGTCGAAGTGGGAGGTGATCGAGGCGGGCCTGAAGTGCGTGCAGGGCAAGTCGATCGTCAACTCGATCTCGATGAAGGAAGGCGAGGGCGAGTTCCTGCGCCAGGCGAAGCTCGTCAAGCGCTACGGGGCCGCGACCATCGTGATGGCCTTCGACGAGAAAGGCCAGGCCGACACGCTGCAGCGCAAGATCGACATCTGCGCGCGCGCCTACGCGCTGCTCACCCGCGAGCTCGACTTCCCGGCGGAAGACATCGTTTTCGACCCAAACATCTTCGCGATCGCCACGGGGATCGACGAGCACAACAACTACGCGGTCGACTTCATCGAGGCGACGCGCTGGATCCGCCGGAACCTGCGCCACGCGAAGGTCTCCGGCGGCGTGTCGAACGTGAGCTTCTCGTTTCGCGGCAACGATCCCGTGCGCGAGGCGATCCACACGGTGTTCCTGTATCACGCGATCCGCGCCGGAATGTCGATGGGCATCGTCAACGCGGGCCAGCTCGGCGTCTACGACGAGCTCGATCCCGCGCTGCGCGAGCGTGTCGAGGACGTCGTGCTCAATCGCCGGCCCGACGCTACCGAGCGCCTCGTCGCCTTCGCCGAGGGCTACAGGCGCGAGGGCAAGAAGGTCGAGGAGGACTTGGGCTGGCGCGAAGGCAGCGTCGACGCGCGCCTGTCGCACGCGCTGGTCAGGGGCATCGCCACGTTCGTCGTCGAGGACACCGAGGAGGCGCGCGTTGCGATCGCGGCGCGCGGCGGGCGCACGATCGAGGTGATCGAGGGGCCGCTGATGGCCGGCATGAACGTCGTCGGCGACTTGTTCGGCGCCGGCAAGATGTTCCTGCCGCAGGTGGTGAAGAGCGCGCGCGTGATGAAGCAG
>DATNBG010000676.1:0-7410 GCA_035572075.1 Roseiarcus sp.
CGCTCGCAGATGCAGATTTCCCAGTCCGATTTCCCGCGACTCGCTGCAAGATCGACAATCGAACTGATCGTGACCGCGTCGTGTTCAGCGGTATCCAAAAGAACGCTTAATTCGTGCGGCGCAATATTGGGGAGGGACGGATCGGGCAGCGCCAGGGCCGGGAACAGACGGCCTCGCAGCCTGAAATACGCCACCCTGACCGCCGTGCGCATACCAAACTTCCGGCAGACCCTGATGAAGAGATCGAACGGCGAGCGATCCCGCATCTTTTGTGACCCCCTCGCCACGGCTCAAGCGGACGCAATCGCGCGAAGCCGCTTTTCAATCAGCTTCCCAACCGCGGCCGCCGAATAATCCCTGAGAATGCGCGCGCGGGCCAATCGCCCCTTCGCCGCCGCCGCCCGCGGATTCGCAACGATCATCCGCAGCAATTCGCGCAGATGTTCGCGCGATGGATCCGACCATATCGCCCCCTTGGGATAAGGTCCCTCCCCTCTTTCAACTTCAATCAGATTGTAGCGAAGAGGGAACCCGACCTCATCCGTCACGAAATCGACGGTCCCACCGTAATCTGTTGCGATCACGGGAAGCCCTTGGACCATCGCCTCGGCCACCGTCAGCCCAAAGCCTTCCGAGCGGTGCGGCGAGACGTAACAGTCGCAGGCGCGGACCAATCCGGCGAGCTCCTGCGGCTGCATATCCTGGCGCAAGATCAGGCAGCGGGCGTCGCGCCGAACGAGTGCGTCCAGGTACTCGGAGAATCCCGGGTTCAGGTCAGCGTTGGACACCTTGAGCACGAGGCGCACGCCCGGATCATCGGCAAAGGCGGAGTGGAAGGCGTCAACGAGACACTGCGGGTTTTTCCTTGTGACGAAGCTCGCCGCGTCGAACATGTAGAGAAATACGAACGCGGTCTTTTCGATTTGCAGCTTTTCGCGCCACCCGCCGCGGCTCGATTCGACCGCCGACACCACGTAGGGCACGACCGTTACCGGTTTTTCCGTCACCGCCTGCACCGCCCGCTGACAAAACGTCGATGGCGTCCAGATCTCATCGAAGTGACCGATCTCGCTCCACCATTCGTCTCGCAGCGCCGGCAGCTCCCATACCCAGAGGCCGATCCGATAGCGGGCGCGCGCAAGGCTTCTCGACCGGAAGTGAAGGAAGCGGCGAACGGAATCGGCGTTAGCCTGGATAAGTGAGATTGGGTGTCGCGGACGTTGGGCCGCGGGCCCGGCCTTGCCGACACTGGCGTGATGCACGAACATTTCATTGACGGGTATCACGGATACGGAAATGCCCGCGGCCGTTAGCGCGGCTAGATATCCGCGCGCCGCCGAGCCGAGACCGCCGACAATTCCCAGCGGACCGTAAAAATTGACGCCGAGACGATCAGGGGTCTCACCGCTCGCGCCGCTCATTGGTGACCTAATGATGACAAAAGAGTCCTTGTTTCTCGCGTTACCCGCCGCGGCGTCAATACATTGAGCAAACAACCGCCGGTCCGGCAGTCTGCCCCTCGTTCGCCCGCCAGTCGGCCACTCTCTCCGACAGCGATGACCCCATGTCTCTTCCTCCGGGCTTCTCATGACGCGCAGATCAAATATGCTGCCTCAATCCGTCTGCCGATTGGTCTGAAATGATGCGAAGCGATCGCGGATCGCGGATTCCGATTGAGCTCCTTGCCGGACTGCTGACGGCTATGCTGGCCAGCTGGGTCCTGGTCGCGACATGGGACGTTCAGACGAAATACAAGCTGGCCATTCTCGCGGCAGTAGGGGGATCCGCCGCGCTGGCCGTCTTCCCCGAACGGCGGGTCGCGTGCGTGATGCTATGGATTCTCATTCACCCGCTTAGCGTCGAAAAGGTGTTTTTCGTCAACGCGGCCGAAGGGCCGCGGTTCAGCGACCCGACCATCGCGTTCAATGTGTCGAACTTCCCACTCGTTCTGCTGGCGCTCTTTCTGGTCGCGGAATCCCTGTCCACAGGTCGCTCTGCGTTCCGCTGGTCGCGCATAACGACAATCCTGCTGACGCTCCTCATCTGGTCGTTCTTATCGTTCGCCATCCACGCGACCTATCTCGGCGATGGCTTCACGACCTCGGCTCCGCTGGAGCTCCTTACCGAACTTCGGCTGCTGATTTTCACGCTCCTTGTCCAGTCCGCGATCCGAAGCCGCGGCGATGTGATCCTCATCTTGCTTACCGTGGGGATTGCCGTCGCGATCCAGGCGGGAATTGTCGGCCTGTCCTATTCAACCGGGCATCTGTTCAACTACGCGGAAACTACATCCGCGGCCAATGCCGCCAACACATCCTTACAGGGCTTTGACACCTCCGGGGGCGGCGAGATCCTTCGTGCAACCGGAACCGTCGGTCAGGTGAACGAGCAGGCCATCTTCCACGTCGTGATGACGTTCCCGCTGATCGCGTTGTTTGCGGCGGGCAACCGAGTCGTCCGGTGGCTGAGCGTGGCCGTGGTCGCCGCCAGCGTGCTGGCGCTGGTCGTGACCTTTTCCCGCGGCGCCTGGCTCGCCTTTCCGATCGGAGGCGCCGTATGCGTCGCCCTGGCGCTCCGCCGGCGGATGATCGGACGAACGGCGATCCTGACCGGCGCGATCCTCACCATCGGCGTGGCCGCCTCGCTATGGTTCTTGGCGGAACCGATCTATCAGCGGGTGGCCTATGGCGATACCGGAGCGACCGCCGCCCGCCTGCGGTTGCTCGACCTCGGGTGGGATCTGGCCAGGGCATATCCCTTTATTGGGGTCGGACCGGGGGAGTTCGACGAGGCGGCGCTGAAGCTCTACCCGCCCGGCTTCACCAAGAACCAATGGGTCGAGCCGGGGCAGAAGCTCACGTCGACGACTATCGGCCGCGTCGACTATTCGGAATTGCGGCTGGGCAATGTATACCCGTACCGGCGGCCCCTGCCGGTCCACAACAAATACCTGCTCGCCCTGTCGGAACTCGGGCTGCCCGGCCTGGCGATCTGGTTGTGGTTGTACGCCGAATTCATCCGGCTGGCCTGGCGCTGCTCCAAACTGCCTGACCGGGTCTTGCGCCTGCTCGGCATTGCCGGAATGGGCGTGACGTTTGCGGAGCTCGTCTACATGATGGTGGAACACTTCAGCGACATCAAGCCGCTCGAATTCGTGTTGTTCGTCCCGGCCCTGATCTTTGCGGCGCTGAGCAGCCAGGCAGCGGGCGTAGACCATCGTCCGTCAGGCTCAGCGGCGGGATAATCCCCCGAGGACCACGACCACCCGAGCGAGACGAGGGAGAGCTCGTCCGGCGACAGGGCGATCGCCTAAAAGGGCGCTTCGCAGGCTCCGCATGCGTGCGATAGGCGCGGCGCGGAACGGAACCGGGCGGTTGGACCGCCTGGCCCTATGCCGGCGCAATCTCTTCAGGCCTCGCCGCGCGCGCGTCGAGCCGCATCATCCACGAGGGCGCGCATCGCACCGCGAGCGCCAGGTGGTTGTTCCGCGATGGCGAGCACTCGGCAAATCGCCATGCCGCCGGGTCGTCGGGATGCGACGCGCCGTTGCGTTCCGGATGGAACCTTATCCGAATTGGATCGAGAGCGAAGGAAAATGAATCCAGCGGACGGCGCAATCCCTCGCCGGTGGCCTTGATGAAGGCCTCCTTGAGCGTCCAGAGGCGAAAGAACAGACTGCGTTGGCGCTCGGGCGGGGCCGACTTCACCAGCAACGCTTCCTCGGGAGCAAAGACGCTGTCGGCAATGTCGAGGCCGGTCGAACGGTCCGCCGACTCCACGTCCACCCCCAACTCACAATGAGCGATCGCACAGGCGGCCAAGCCGCGCGTATGGCTCATATTGAACCGGAGTCCGCCCGCGCGGCAGCCTGGGGCCAAATGCGGCTTGCCAAATTCGCCTTCGGCATAACGCCAGGCCGAGGTCGGCTTCCCGGTCGCCGCGCTCAGCATTGCCCGCGTCAGGGCATGGGCGGCGATGAAAGTCTCGCGGTCGCGGGCGAAATAGTGGCTGTTCGCACGCTGAAGCTCACGATCGTCAAGCATGTCTCGCCAGCGCGACAAATGCGCCGCATCGGCGGCCTCGAGCGAGAGCCACCGCACGCTCACCGCGCCGGCATTCAACGGCTCGAGGTTCAACCCGCCCCCCTTCTTGCGCCGGGAGCTTTCTGACGCCATCGTCGCTCACTCATGCGGCTGCTTGCGATTAGTGACTTGCATCTGGGTCATCCCGCAAACCGGGATCGTCTGTCGAGCATCGGCGCATCGCCGGAGGATTGGCTGATCCTGGCCGGCGACGTTGGCGAGACCGAAGCGCATCTGACGCTGGCGTTTGAGCACCTGACGTCGCGCTTCGCCAAGCTGATTTGGGTTCCCGGCAATCACGAACTTTGGACAGTCGAGCAATCTCCGAAGAACCTTCGCGGCAAAACGCGTTACGAGGCGCTTGTCGCCTTGGCCCGGCGTTTCGGCGTCATCACGCCCGAGGATCCCTATCCAGAATGGCCGCAAGGCGACCGGCCGATGACGATCGTGCCCTTATTCACACTATACGACTACTCGTTTCGGCCCGACGAGGTGCCGCTCGACCGGGTCATCGAGTGGGCCGCGCAGGATGGCGTCGCTTGCGCTGACGAATTTCTCCTGCATCCGGAGCCCTATCGCGACCGCGCGGCGTGGTGCGCGGCGCGCGTCGCCGCCACGGAAGCGCGCCTGACCGCGCTGCCCGAGAGCGTTGGTACAATATTGGTGAGCCATTTCCCGCTCTTTCGGTCGCACGCCAAGCTGCCGCGCGTGCCGCGGTTTTCCCCCTGGTGCGGGACTCGCGCAACCGAGACCTGGACCGACCGCTTCCGGGCGCATGCCGTCATTTATGGCCACCTGCATATTCGCCGGTCGTTCGAGGAACGAGGGGTCCAGTTCCACGAGGTCTCACTGGGCTACCCAGGACAGTGGGACCAGAAGCACGGGATGGCCTCCTATCTGCGGGTGATTTTGTAGCCAGAGCGCGCTGCGAAAAAGTGGAAGCCGGTTTTTCGTCTAAAAGCGCGCGAAATCAAAGACTCTAAGCCAACCTCGGCCGGCTCAGCCGCCGTGCCTGCGCCTGGCCAGGCGCTTTTGATCCCCGGCGTCCCAAATCATGCCGCGATGGCAGCTCGCACGCCCGGTTTGGCGGTTCGGGCGATGAGCGGTTCCGCCGCCAGCGCCCCCGCCGCCCGGCCCGGCCGCGGCGCCCGCGCCCCCGCCTCATGGCGAGAGCCGGGAGCTTCTTCAGGCCAGCGGCGCTTCGTCTCGCTGCCGCCCGCCGACCGTCGCCATGTAGCTTGCCGAGAAGGCGCCGACCAGAAGCGAGATGAAAGCCCAGAGAGCCACATAGACGCCGGTCTTGCGGGCGGCGTCCGCGGCCTGCTTGGCCTTGTCCGCCGCCTGGGCCTTGGCGCTCTTCGCCTCATTGAAGACGTCGGCGACCCGCTTCTCGGCGTCCGGCTGGCTCATTCCCGTCCGGCTGGCCACGAGCTGAGCGAGATAGGTCTTGTCCGGGTCGGGAAGATCGCCGGTGTAGAGCGCGCGCGTCAGGATGCGCCCGGCCTCGGCCTGCGCGGCCGCCTGATCGCCCTGAGGCGGGTGATCGCTGCGCAGCAGCATGTCGGAGAAATAGGCGGTCGGATCGCCGATCGCCGAGGCCGCCTGCCCGGCCGCCGCGCCGGCGGCCTGCCCGACCGCCTCCGTCGCCGCACCCGCCAGATGGGCCGCTCCGCTCGCCGCCGAGCCTGCCGCGCCGGCGATGAGGACGGCGGAAATCACCGCCCCGACGGCCCAGACGAGCAGCCCATGCGCCGTATCGCGAAAATAGACCTCGTCAATGTGCGCGCCCGCCCATCGGATCCGAAGCCGTCCGGCCATGTATCCGCCAACGCCGCAGGCGAAAAGCTGCACCGCGATGAACCACGCGCCGGCAAGCACGCCGAATGTCGTCACCGAAGGGTTGTGGCTCGACCACGGAGAGACCGAGACGAGGCCGATCCCCGCGCCCAGCGTCACCAAAATGAGGGTAAATGCGGAGGCGACGAAAGCGCCCGCGATCACCGCCGCCCAGGACACGGCGGAGGAACTATCCTCGGCTTCCAGGCTCGACAGGGGAGCCTGGGCTACGATGACTTCGTCGATCATGGTCTGAACCTTTGCTCATCGGACGAAACGGAAGACGGGGCGGCGCCCAAAAGGGCGCCGCGGTCTAGTGGTAAAGAAGCGCGATCAGGATGATGATCGGGATCGGCACGCCGAGAAGCCAGAGCAAGATTCCACGCCCCACATGATCCTCCTTGATGCAAAAGGCCCAAAGACGCGTGATAACATTCGGGGCGTCCACTTGTTCCGCCGCCAACGCGATTTCACTGGCGGGACCGGCCCGGCCGGGCCACCCGCGCAACGACGGAGCCCTCGGCTCGCGGCGCCGATGCGGCTTAAGTTCGCGCGCGGCGGCGCGGCCACACCCCTACCGCCTGACCACCGGATGCGCCTCGCGCGCCTGCCAGCCCACGCGTTCGAGCTCAGGGACAAGATGCTCCTCGAGCGGAAAGCCGACGCAAAGATAAGCGATGAAGGTCCATGCTTCGGGAACATCGAGGGCGTCGGCAATCCGCGCCGCATCGAGGATCGAGACCCAGCCCACGCCCAAGCCCCGGGCGCGCGCGGCGAGCCAGAACGTATGCAGCGCGCAAACGGTCGAATAGCGGCGCGCCTCCGGCATGGTGCGCGCGCCCAGCCCATGGCCCTGGGCGGTCGTCTCGTCGCAAAAGACCGCGATCTGGACCGGCGCGTCGCGCAGCCCTGCGAGCTTGAGCCTCGCATACAGCGCCGCCCGCTCCCCGCTCAGGGCCGCCAGCGCCTCACGATTGGCGGCCTCGAAATTGGCCCGGATCGCGGCGCGCCGGCCCTCGTCGCCGACGCGGACGAACCGGGTCGGCTGGCAGTTTCCGACCGATGGCGCGAGCGCCGCGAGATCGAACAATTCCGCCAGCGTCGCCTCTTCCGGCATTTCATCGGCGCGGAAATGGCGCACATCGCGCCGCCAGGCGAGAAGCGCGGCGAAGGTCGCCCGGAAGGCGGCGCCGAATTCAGGCGGTTCGCTCAGGGCACGGGCCAGGTCCGCCATTCGCCGCTCCTTCCCCCTCCGTCCTGGATAACGCGCGGGACGCCCGCCGGGCAAAGAGATTCGCTTCAACCGGCCAGCCAGGCCCGGCGCGCCCCATCCGTCCCCGGCCGGCGGGCGGACGTAGGTAGTTTTGCCAATTGCGCGATTCGCCGTGGGCTGAAAAGCTCATCCGGGTCCGGGCGCCATGTCCGCGGCGGTCGGCGCGGACCTCGCAGCGTGCGCGGCCCCGATCTCCCGGCCGCGCACGCTTTTTCAGAT